>CACYTW010000023.1 GCA_902777435.1 uncultured Ruminococcus sp.
TCTTTAACTTCGGGATGGCTTTCGAGGTAGTCAAGAGCCTCCTTAAACATTTTCTGCTCTGTCTGTTGACGGAGGGAATTTTCCTCACACAGATAGTTTGCAAGCTCGTTTGCCCTGTTCTTGTCGTCGGTAAGGAAAAGCTCAACGCTGTTTGAGGCACAACCGAGACGGCCGCTGGCGTTTATTCTTGGGGCAATTATGTATCCGATAGTAGATGTAGTAATTGCTTTGCCGTTGGTTGAAACATCAATAAGAGCCTTAAGACCAACATTTTTAGTGTTCTTAAAACGCTTTAGACCTTCAGTAACTATAACACGATTTTCGTCAACCAATGGTGATATGTCTGCAACTGTTCCGAGGCACATAAGGTCGGAATACTTTTCCATCAATGTATCAATTGTATCGTTTTCAGCCAATGCCTGAATAAGCTTGAATACAACGCCTACACCTGCCAGACTTTTGAAGGGATAACTGCAATCCTTTCTCTTGGGGTCAATTGCGGCATAGGCATCAGGGATAACCTCTTTGCATTCGTGATGGTCGGTTACAATTACATCAAGACCGATTTGACGGGCATATTCACATTCTTCAACGGCGGTGATGCCTGTATCAACGGTAATTATAAGAGAACTGCCGCTTAACTTGATTTTGTCAAGTGCATCACGATTGACGCCGTAGCCCTCCTGCATTCTGTCAGGAACATAGTAATCAACGGATATACCAAGCTCCTTCAAATGCTTATACAAAATTGCAATTGCAGTGATGCCGTCGACGTCATAGTCGCCGTATATTGTTATTTTCTCGCCTGAGTTTTTTGCAGCGTATATACGTTCAACTGCCTTGTCCATATCGCGCATAAGGAAAGGGTCATACATAACACCCAAATCTTTTGAAAGGAATTTTTTAATTGCCTCATCTTCTCTTATGCCACGGTTGTAAAGAATAATTGATGTAAGCGGAGATATTTGGAATTCTTTTGAAATTTCCAAAACACGAGCTTTATCAAATTCCTTAAGCAGCCACTTTTTCTTTAACATAATAATCTCCATTCCGCCGCCTTGCACCGACATAAATAGTGATTAAATTAATCTCCTATCCGCAAGGCAATGGAATGATAAGAGATTATTTCGCACATCGCTGTTTCACACTTTATGTGCGAAAATTTCAGCGGTGCAATTTAATCCGCCGGAGGCTAACGTGAAAGGAACTTTCACGTTAATTTCTCCTGATTATTAATAACATACAGATTTGTACTTAAAATTAAGTACATAAAACACCATATTAGGTATTTTATCATTTTTTTTGTAAAATTACAATACTTTTTTTCAATTTATGTTAATAATTTTATGTTAATAGTTTACGTTGGTTTACAATCTAAAAATAATAAAACATAGAATTTTAATGTAAAAATACAAACTATTTCAGTTCTGCAATGGTGACGCCGTTTTCGCCCTCGCCGTATCTGCCGAGTCTGAAGGACTTTACGTGGGGGTGTTTACGAAGCATTGCCTGAATACCCTGCCTTAAAATGCCTGTTCCCTTTCCGTGAATTATGCTGACAGTGCTTAACCCTGCCATAGAACATTCATCAAGGAATTTATCAACAGCAACCTCAGCCTCCTCAAGCACCATACCACGCAAATCAATTTCTGATTTTACGCTGTCGCGTCTGAGGACACTTGATGCAGATTTCTGTGTTGACATATAGCCTTCGGGCCGCTTACCTGCCTCGTCAGACAGCAAGGTCATATTTTCGGCTTTGGCTGTTATCTTCATAATACCAACCTGAACGACCGCGCAACCGTCCTTTTTGTTTATTGACAAAACACTTCCCTTATCGCCTATGTCGTTGAGCATTACGGTGGCACCCAATTTAAGAGTGTTCAGATTAACATTGCCCTTTGGTTTGTTTTCGGATTTTTGAGGACGTGATTTGTTCTTTTTAAGTTTAAGTCCCAGGTCGCGTTTTAGCTCCTGCATCTGTCTGAGTGCCTCTTTTTCGTCACGTTCCTTTTGTGCCGCCTGAATATCCTCAATCTTTTTGTCAATGTCCGCCTGAGCGCGTAGGATAATCTTTTCGGCTTTTTCGCGTGCTTTGTCGTATATTCTATCTTTTTGACGTTCTATCTTATCTCTTTCGGCGGCAAGCTCTGCTTTTAAGCGTTCTGTTTCCTTGCGGAGTCGTTCTGCCTCTGCAAAGTTTTTCTCTGCCGATAATCTGTTATCCTCAATCTTTGACAGTACATCTTCAAACTTTATATTCTCTTGGGAGAGCATATCCTTTGCCCTGTCAATAATCCTGTCGGAAAGCCCCAGCTTTTCGGAAATTGCAAAGGCGTTACTTTTGCCGGGAACACCGATTAACAATCGGTATGTGGGGCTCAATGTGGTAACATCAAACTCGCAAGAGGCATTTTCTACACGTTCGGTTGACAGTGCGTATAGCTTAAGCTCGCTGTAATGGGTGGTTGCGGCTATTTTTGCACCGGCAAGACGGAAGTTTTCGATTATTGCGGTGGCGAGTGCCGCACCCTCGGTGGGGTCGGTACCTGCACCCAACTCATCAAAAAGCACAAGACAGCCTTCGGTTATCTCATCGGAAATTGCCACAATTTTTTTCATATGAGATGAAAAGGTGGACAGGCTTTGCTCAATACTCTGTTCGTCGCCGATATCAGCAAAAATATCGGGGCATACAGATACTTCTGTCGCATCACCTGCAGGCAGATGCAAGCCTGCCTGAGCCATCAGACAAAACAGTCCCAAAGTTTTCAGCACAACTGTTTTACCGCCTGTGTTGGGACCTGTCACGATAAGTGTGTCAAAATCTTTGCCCAATTCTATGTCCACAGGGACAACCTTTTGTCTGTCAATCAACGGATGTCTGCCCTTGTGAATATGGATATATCCGTCTTTGTTTAAGATAGGCTTAACTGCTTTCATATCAAGTGCAAGCTTTGCCTTTGCAAAAACAAAATCAAGGTGTGTAAGTATGTCAAAGTCAAGAGTTAAATCTTCGGTAACAGAGGCGGCAAGTGCCGAAAGCTCAAGCAAAATTCTTTCGATTTCCGCTCTCTCTTTGATTTCAAGCTCGTGCAGGTCATTGTTTGCATTTACGACAGCTTCAGGCTCAATGAAAACCGTTGAACCTGATGATGACATATCGTGGACAATACCCTTAACGTCGGTTCTGTGCTCAGCTTTGACGGGAACAACATATCTGTTGTTCCTTACTGTTATAATGGGGTCTTGCAAAAATTTTCTGTAATGCTGAGAATGAATCATATTGTCCAGGGTATCACGAACCTTAGCTGAGGAGTTCTTAATTTTTCTGCGGATATTTGCAAGCTCTGTACTTGCCGTATCTGACATTTCGTCCTCTGAGATTATAGAGGTAAAAATCCTGTCCTCTAACGGTTTTGCACTTACCAACTCAGATATATAACCGCTGAGTGTACCTGTCTGCTCCTCGGTGTATTGCTTCATAATGCGTGCACCCTTTAAAATGCGTGCAATGTTTAAAAGCTCGCTCATAGAAAGTCCGCCGTCTGCTGACAGACGCTTTACGGATTCCGTTATATCGTTGATATAAACAATATCGGGCGAACCGTATTTTATCATTAATTGTACGGCAGAGTCGGTTTCTTCAATGGTTTGCTCTACGACCCGAAAATCAGACGAGGGGGTGAGGGATAATGCCTTATCCCTGGCGGAGTCGTTTCTTGCAAACTCAGCAAGCCTTTCTGCTATTTTATCAAATTCAAGAGTTTTAAGTGATTTGTTATCCATATTATGCAAATACCCTTTCAACTAATTAATTATATTAGTATTATACACAAATAAAATGAATTTTTCAACACTTATCGTAAAATAGAGTGATGGACAAATTTTTTATGTCTGCATATGATGATAGAGGGATATTTTATTTAAAAATGTCTGTCAAACAGTTGAAAAAGAATAAATGTTATGATAAAATAAAAAATTAGTTGATAATTTAAAAGGATTGATGATGTATGGAAATATACCTTGACAACAGTTCGACAACCAAACCGTATCAAGCTGTATGCGATAAGGTTGCCGATGTGATGATAAACAATTACGGAAACCCGTCGTCCCTTCACCGCCTTGGGATTTCCGCAGAAAAGGAAATTAAGATTGCAAGAGAAAGTTTGGCAGATGCGTTGGGAGTGCGTCCCGATGAGATATACTTCACCTCCGGCGGAACGGAGGGCGACAATATTGCAATTGCCGGTGTATGCTATGCCGCACGCGGTAAGCACGTTCTGACAACACCGATTGAGCATCCTGCTGTTCTTAACACCCTTGCCGCACTTGAAGAAGACGGCTATATTGTAGAGGAAATTCCCATCGACAATAACGGTGTTGTTATTCTGTCGGAATTTGAAAAGATGCTGTCTGCCGACACAGTGCTTGTAAGCTCTATGCTTGTCAACAATGAGATAGGATCTGTTCAGCCAATCGGGCAGATGTCAAAGATAATCAAGAAAAAATGTCCTAATTGTTATTTGCACGTTGATGCCGTTCAGGGCTTTTGCAAGGTTCAATGCACTCAACGTAAGCTTGGTGCGGATATGATAGCTATAAGCGGACATAAAATTCACGGACCTAAAGGAGTAGGTGCTCTCTATATCAAAAAGGGTACAAGGCTTGCACCGATAATCTTTGGCGGCGGTCAGCAGAAGGGAATACGGCCGGGTACCGAGAATGTTCCGGGCATTGCAGGTCTTGGCGTTGCGGTAAAGGAATGTAATTCCAAAATGGCTGAAAATGTGCCTGTTATTGCGGAACTGAAAAAGAGACTTAAAGACGGCTTGGTGAAGAATATTGATAATATTCGTATCAACACCCCTGAAAATTCCGCACCGCATATACTGAATGTGTCCTTTGTGGGTGTGCGGTCTGAGGTGGTACTCCATTCCCTTGAAAAAGAAGGAATATTTGTTTCAAGCGGTTCGGCGTGCTCAAGCCACAAGTCAGAGCCGAGTTATGTTTTGACATCAATTGGTCTTGACAGACGTGAAATTGACGGAAGCATCCGTTTCAGCTTATCGGAATTTACAACAGCAGAGGAAATTGACAAAACAATATCCGTGCTCTCAAAACTTATACCAAGACTCAGAAAGTTAAATATGAAATAAACAAAGGGCGGACGGATCTGTCCGCCCGATAAATAAGGAGAAAACAAATGAACGCAGATATAATTTTATTAAAATACGGTGAAATATCATTAAAAGGCTTAAACCGCCCTGTATTTGAAAAGAAGCTTATGAGTAACATCAACAGAGCACTCGCTCCTTTGGGAAAGTTCTCGGTAAAGAGGTCACAGTCTACCGTCTATGTTGAGCCATTGAGTGATGATATTGATATGGAAGAAACTGTTGAGAGATTATCCAAGGTATTCGGCATAGTTAATATCTGCCCTGCGGTAAAGTGCGAAAAGACAATGGAGGCAATAGAAAAGACAACAGTTGCGGCACTAAATCAAATGGACTTAGAGGGTAAGACCTTTAAGGTTGAGGCAAAGCGTGAGGACAAGCAGTTCCCTATGAATTCACCGCAGATATGTCAGCATATGGGCGGAGTTATATTAAAGAATACAAATGGACTTACTGTTGATGTTCACAATCCTGACATACTTGTTCAAATAGAGATACGCAAAGAGGCGTTTATATTCACCCAAAAGGTTAGCGGTGCAGGGGGTATGCCTGTGGGTACCGCAGGCAAGGCGATGCTTCTTTTGTCAGGAGGTATAGACAGCCCTGTCGCAGGCTGGATGATTTCAAAGAGGGGTGCCGCGTTAGAGGCGGTGCACTTTCACAGTCATCCGTATACATCAGACAGAGCAAAGGAGAAGGTTATCGATCTTGCCAAAATAATTTCGGAATATACAGGCGAGATAAAACTCCATATTGTGCCTTTTACGGATATTCAGCTTGACATTATAGATAAATGCCCCAAGGAGTATCTGACAATAATTATGCGCAGACTTATGATGCAGATAGCTGAGAGAATATCCATAGAGAGCGGTTCTCAGGCACTTATTACGGGCGAGAGTATCGGTCAGGTGGCAAGTCAAACTATGGAGAGCCTTGCGGTTACCGATAATGCTGTAAATATTCCTGTATTCCGTCCTTGTATAGGAATGGATAAAGAAGAAATCGTTACGATTTCCAAGAAGATTGACACTTATGAAACATCAATATTGCCATATGAGGATTGCTGCACGATATTCGTGCCTAAGCACCCTAAGACAAAGCCTTCAATAGAAGAAATCGTTGAGGCGGAAAAGCTTTTGACCGACCCTGAGGGTATGATGAATAAGGCAATTGAGGAACGTGAAATTCTAACTATTAAGTAATGCTTTATTGAAATAATATATTACAAGAAAAGAGCGGACTAAAATGAAGATAAGCGATATTATAAATGCAGATATTGCAAAGAGTGTTGTGGATTATCTGCTAAGCAGGGGACTTACAATAACCTTTGCCGAAAGCTGTACGGGCGGACTTGTTTCCAAAAAGATAACGGATGTATCGGGTGCGTCGGGGTGCTTTGAGTGCGGTTTTGTCACATACTCAAATGAGAAAAAGCAACAGTTGCTTAAGGTGTCGGCAGAAACTCTTTTGAAATACGGAGCGGTGTCGCATCAGACGGCATATGAGATGTGTGTCGGTGCCAGGAAGGCGGCAAATGCAGATATTGCTGTCAGTATAACGGGTATAGCAGGTCCCGGCGGCGGTACGGATGAAAAGCCTGTGGGGTTGGTATATGTCGGTGTTGCCTGTGATAATATTTGTGCTGTATGCAGGTTAAACTTAAGCGGCGACAGAGAATTTGTCAGGGAGCAGACGGCCGTTTGCGCATTAGATTTGGCATACAAGGCAATAAAAAATGAACTGAAAACCCAAAAGGGAAAATCGTATATGATTGATATGGTATATGAGTAAAATTGTTAATAAAATTTGCTTGACACACAAGATGTGCTAAATTATAATAAGTATAAACATAACTATAAATGATTTGAAAAAATCGAAAGGAAAGATATTAATGAATGAAGAAAAGAAGAAGGCACTTGAAAGCGTCTTTGGACAGATAGAAAAGCAATACGGAAAAGGCTCTGTTATGCGTCTTGGTGAAAAAACCGACATCGAGATTGATGCTGTTCCCACAGGCTCATTGGCTCTTGATATTGCCTTGGGAATAGGCGGTGTTCCGAGAGGCAGAATAATCGAGATATACGGACCTGAGTCGTCAGGTAAAACAACAGTTGCTCTGCATATAGTGGCTGAAGTTCAGAAATTGGGCGGTGAGGCGGCATTTATTGATGCTGAGCACGCTCTCGACCCCATATATGCAAAAAATTTGGGCGTAGATATTGATGACCTTATCGTATCTCAGCCTGACACAGGTGAGCAGGCATTGGAGATTACCGAACAGCTTGTAAGAAGCGGTGCGATTGATGTTGTAGTTGTTGACTCTGTTGCGGCACTCGTTCCTAAACAAGAGATAGAGGGCCTTATGGGTGACTCTCACGTGGGATTGCAGGCAAGACTTATGTCACAGGCGTTGCGTAAACTTGCAAGCGTTGTCAATCGTTCAAATACAATCGCCATATTTATCAATCAGTTGCGTGAAAAGGTTGGTGTTATGTTTGGCAATCCCGAAACAACACCGGGCGGACGTGCACTTAAGTTCTATTCATCAGTAAGACTTGATGTTCGCCGTTCGGAAACCATTAAGACAGAAGATGGCATAACGGGTAACAGAACAAAGGTAAAGGTTGTTAAAAATAAGGTTGCTCCGCCTTTTAAAGATGCTGAATTTGACATCATATACGGAAAGGGAATTTCCAAATCAGGAAATATCGTTGACTTAGGTGTTGAATATGACATAGTAGAAAAGAGCGGTTCTTGGTTCTCTTATGACGGAACACGTCTTGGTCAGGGCAGAGAGAGCGTTAAAAAGGTGTTGGAGGACAATCCTGAACTCAGCAACGAAATCGAAGCTAAAATCCGTGAGGCTGCCGAGTTGCCGCCAATGCCAACAGGGGAAGAAGTTGACGAAACGCCGTTGACACCTGTGGCAAAGCCTAAAAAGAAATAAAAGAGTAATGGATAACTTTGAAAAAGCAAAGCGAATTGCCGCAGGTTACATAGGGGCAAGAATGTATACCTGTCACGAGATTGAGGACAGGCTTATACGCAAGGGAATAGACAAGGAGACGGCGGAAGATGTCGTTTCTGCTTTTGCTGAAAACGGAATTTTAGACGACAGAGAATATGCGAGAATGTATGTATCCGATGCAATCCGACTTGGGTGCAAGGGGATGTATCGAATTAAAAAGGAGCTTTACCAAAAGGGTATTGCAAGCAGTATAGTAGATTCTGTCTGTGCCGAAAACGAGGACGATACATATTTCGCCTTGAAGGAGTATGTGGAGAGCCGCAACTTGTGTGAGGGTATCACCACTCGCAAAGAGCTTGAAAAGCTAAAGGCGAGGCTTGCACGCAGAGGGTATTCTTTGTCGGAAATAAATAAGTGTATTTCAGAATTTGATATACACTTTGAGAGCGAATATTAAATCGGCAAATTCGGAATAATTTTTATCTATGCAGTTGGGCTTGGCAACTGTATGGGCGTAGGGCAATTATTCATTAAAATTATTTCGAATTTGGGAATATAAGGGGAAAACAAATCATATAAAGCATTAAATTATTCCGATGCTTAAGTGCAAAATAATATTAATGAGAATGGAAGATATAAATTGTTGAAAAAAATTTCACTGACATCTTTGGGATGTTCAAAAAATCTTGTAGATGCTGAAGAAATGCTCGGCATACTTGCAAGTAACAATTTTGAGATAACAAACGACGAGGAAGAAGCCGACGTTATCATAGTAAATACTTGTTCGTTTATTGAGTCTGCAAAGACCGAGTCAATTGAATGTATTTTAGAGCTTGCTCAGTACAAAGAGAGCGGGAATTGCAGCAAGCTGATTGTGACAGGGTGCATGGCACAACGCTATAAGGAACAGATTTTGACTGAAATTCCTGAGGTTGACGCTGTTATAGGCGTTAATGAGTATGATAAGATTGCCGAAATCATCAACCGACTTGACGGAAACGAAAGCGATATAATATGTTGTACTGATATGATATCAAATCAAAAGACATTGCCGAGGATAAGGTCAACGGCAAGCTATACTGCTTACTTAAAAATTGCAGAGGGCTGTGACAATCATTGTACATATTGTGTTATTCCGTCAATCAGAGGAAAGTACAGAAGCCGAAAAATGGAGGATGTTCTCAAAGAGGCAGAGGATATGGCAGGTGACGGCATAAAAGAAATCGTAGTTATTGCTCAGGATACAACAAGGTATGGAATTGATATATACGGCGAATATAAAATCGGCGAACTTTTAAGAAGGCTGTGCGGTATAGACGGCATAGAGTGGGTAAGGGTTCACTACTGCTATCCCGAGCTTGTGACAGACGAGCTTATTAACGTATTTAAGACTGAGCCTAAGCTGTGCAACTATTTCGATATACCAATTCAACATTCAAGCGACAAAGTCTTAAAGCGGATGAACAGAAGAACAAACAGGCAGGAAATTGTTGAACTGATAAACAAAATCCGCAAAGAAATTCCCGATGCTGTTATAAGAACTTCATTGATTGTCGGTTTCCCGGGCGAAACGGAGGAGGATTTTGAAAACCTTTGTGATTTTGTCCGTGAAATGGAAATAGACCGACTTGGGGTATTTACTTATTCCCGTGAGGAAGACACACCGGCATATAATTTGGATAATCAAATTGATGAAGAAGAAAAAGAAAAACGCCGTGATACAATAATGCTTATTCAATCCGAAGTATCTGAGGAACAGAATAAAAAGAAAATCGGTCAAATCGTAAAGGTTCTCGTTGAGGGCAGAGATGAGATAATCAAAAGCTGGTACGGACGTACCTATGCTGACTCAGAGGATATTGACGGAAAGGTATTCTTTAAATCAGACAGAAAGATTGCCGAGGGCGAATTTGCAGATGTTCTTGTGGAACAGACTATGGAATATGACTTGTTCGGTGTTGAAGCCAATAAGGCGAGGTGATGAATGATGAATACACCAAATAAACTTACTGTGTTCAGAGTGATTTTGATACCATTTTTTATGGCATTTTATCTAATTGGAAGCACGTGGTCGCAGGTTGCGGCGTTGCTTGTCTATCTTGTTGCGGCGGCAACGGACAGATATGACGGCTACCTTGCACGTAAATATAATCAGATTACCACGTTTGGAAAGCTGATGGACCCACTTGCCGATAAGATTTTGATTATGTCGGCACTTATCTGCTTTATGCAAAGAGATGTAAGGTACATAAACGCAGTTGTAATTGTTATCATTCTTGCAAGAGAACTGATTGTAACAGGTATACGTTTAATTGCAATGGGTGAGAACTACGTCATTGCGGCAAGCATATGGGGCAAAGCAAAGACTGTATCACAGTTCATATTAACCATTGCGGTTATGGTGTTTGAACTTGGCTCTAAATTTATTCCTCAGCTTGAGGTTGTGTTTGATATAGCAACACTTGTTCTTGTAATTGTTGCTGTTGCTCTTACCGTTATTTCGGGTTGGGATTATATTTGGAAGAGTCGAAAGCTCTTGACATTTAAATAATGAAAAGGATTTGATGTGCTATGAAGATAATTGTTGATGCTATGGGCGGAGATAATGCTCCTGCCGAGATTGTTAAGGGTTGTGTAGATGCTGTTTCCAAATACGACATAGATATTGTGCTTGTGGGTAAAAGTGAGGCAGTAGAGGCAGAGCTGAAAAAATGTGATTATAAAGGTGACAGAATATCCATACAAAATGCAACCGAGGTAATCGAAGGTGAGGATGACCCCATTGAGGCAATCAGAGGGAAAAAAGATTCTTCAATGAGAGTCGGACTGTCTATGGTTGCCAAGGGCGAGGGGGATGCCTTTGTATGTGCAGGCAATACGGGTGCTCTTATATCCGGTGCGACTTTGATAGTTAAGAGAATAAAGGGTATCAGACGTGTCGCTCTTGCACCTGTTGTTCCAAGTGCAAAGGGGAATTATCTGCTTATAGATTCAGGGGCAAATGCCGAATGTACCCCTGCCTTCTTGGCTCAGTTTGCGATTATGGGTTCTGTGTATATGAGGAAGTTTATGGGTATAGAGAACCCCAGAGTAGGTCTTGTTAATATCGGCACCGAAGAGGATAAGGGAACAGATACCATCCGTGAGGCAAACGAATTATTAAAGAAGTTGCCGATTAATTATACAGGCTATATCGAGGCGAGAGAGGTTCCTCTTGGCGGAGCAGATGTGGTAGTCTGCGACGGCTTTACGGGTAATGTTATTCTCAAGTTTATGGAGGGAATGGCAAGTGCCTTTGGTAAAATGCTGAAGAAGGCTTTTTATAAAAGTTTTTTAACAAAGCTTGGCGCCCTTTTGTTAAAGGACGGAGTTATTGAAATGAAAAAGAGTATGGACTATAAAGAGCACGGCGGTGCTCCTGTTTTAGGGGCTAAGGCACCTGTTATAAAAGCACACGGAAGCTCTGATGCAAAGGCTTTTTCAAATGCTATACGTCAGGCTGTCAAGCTTGTTGAATGTGGGTTGATTGACAATATAACACAGGGAATTGCTGAATTTTCTGCTGAGGAAGAAGAAAATATCTGATAAATATATTGACGGACTGTAAATCATATGATATATTGATAAAAACAGAAATTTCTTATACATAGGGAGGAGTTCATAAGATGGAGGAAATCTTTGAAACAATTAGGCAAGTTATAGCAGAGCAACTTGACATTGATGAGGATGAAATTACACTTGAAACCTCATTTGTTGATGATTTAGATGCAGATTCTTTGGACGTTGTAGAACTTATGATGGCTTTGGAAGAAGAATTCGATCTTGAAATCTCAGAGGAGGATGCAGAAAAAATCACTACGGTAAGTGACGTGGTTGCATATATTTCGGAGATACAGTAAATAAAAATACGGCACGGCAACCCGTGCCGTATTTAACATAGGGAGACAGTACAAATCAGAACAGGTGATTTTATGAACATTGGATATGAATTTAAAAGTAAACGCCTTTTAAACACGGCACTCACTCATATTTCCCTTGCAAACGAGATAGGAATTGAGAGTAATCAGCGTCTGGAGTTTTTGGGCGACAGTATTTTGTCGTTTGTTGTGGCAGAATATATATATAACAGATTTAATGATTTAGACGAGGGCAAATTAACCGAAATGAGGGCAGGTGCCGTCTGTGAAAAATCTCTTGCAGAAGTTGCAGAGAAAATGGGCTTGGGCGGTGCTATAAGGTTCGGAAGGTCAGAGTGTGGAGAGGGTGCGCACAAGCCGTCTATTCTGTGCGATACATACGAAGCGGTTTTGGGTGCCATATACTTAGACGGCGGAATGGATGTGGCACGTGAATGGATAATGAATAATCTGAAGGATAATATAGAGGCGGCTGCACATATGGATTACAGAAACTATAAGTCAGAGGTGCAGAACTATTTTCAAAAGCGTGATAAAGGCAGCGAGGTTGTAAGATACAAGCTTGTGGAACGCACGGGGCCCGACCATATGCCCGAGTTTACGGTTGATGCAATCTATAAAGGTGAAGTAATCGGCAAAGGAAAGGGTAAAAATCTTAAATCGGCGGAGCAGGCTGCGGCAAAGCAGGCTATGGAAGAAATCGAAAAGTTATTATGAAAACAGATACGATAAAGAAATATAATATACCTATATTTATACCGCACGAGGGTTGTCCGCATTCGTGCGTTTTCTGTAATCAAAAGAAGATTACGGGTGTTCAGACAAGTGTTACCTGCGGTGATGTAGAAAAGATAATCGAAGATTATCTGACTTTTTTGCCTAAAAACAATAGATATATAGAAATCGCATTCTTTGGCGGAAGTTTTACGGGCCTGTCACTTGATGTGCAAGAGAGTTTTTTAAAGACAGCTAATCGCTACGGTGAGTTTGCGGACGGAATAAGAATGTCGACACGTCCTGATTATATTAATGATGATGTGTTAAGGCTTGCAAAAAAGTATAATGTGACCACAATTGAGTTAGGTCTGCAATCCTCAGATGATGAGGTTCTGAAACTCAACGAGAGAGAGCATATATTCGCACAGACAATTCAGGCGTCAAAGCTGATAAAGGAATACGAAATCAACCTTGGACTTCAAATGATGGTAGGTATGTACGGCTCCAATCCCGAAAAGGATATTAAAACGGCTAATGATACAGCTAATCTTGAGCCTGAATGTGTCAGGATTTATCCGACCTTAACTTTAAGCGGCACAAAACTTGAGGAGCTGTACAGAAAAGGTGATTATCTACCCTACGAGCTTGATATGGCGGTTGATGTTACTGATAAAGTAATGCAGATTTTTGAGGAGAAAAATATTTCTATAATCAGAGTCGGTCTACACTCTGACGAGAGTCTTACCGACGGAAAGAGCATTGTTGCAGGACCATATCACCCTGCTTTTAAAGAGCTTGTACTATCCAAACGTGCAAGAAAAATGATAGAAAATGATATTATTGCCAAAGGGTATAAAGATTGTGTTTATGAGGTAAGCGTTCCTAAAAGTTCGGTGTCAGAAGCTGTCGGCCATAAAAAATGCAACGCCGTATACTTTAAAGATAAATATAACATAGATTTAAAGGTGGTTGAGCGGTAATGGGAATTATAGAAGAAGAACTGTTTGAACTTCAGGATATTAAGTACAGAGATTTTCATTCAAGGCTTATGCCTACAATAGACAAAGAAAGAATTATAGGGGTCAGAGTACCGATTTTGAGAAAGTATGCAAAATCTTTAGCTAAAAGCCATAAGAGAGATGCTTTTTTGAGTGAATTGCCACATAACTATTATGAAGAGAATAACGTTCACGCCTTTGTGATAGAAACCATTAAGGACTATGATACGGCTATGTGTGAAACAGAGAAGTTTTTGCCTTATATTGATAATTGGGCAACCTGTGATATGTTTTCACCAAAAGTGTTTGCAAAGAACACAGACAGGCTTTTAGCAAGGGTCAAGGAATGGCTGAACTCAGATTTGACATATACAGTCAGATACGGCATAGGTATGTTGATGAGATATTTTTTGGATGACGGGTTTAAGAGCGAATATTTGAAACTTGTTGCCCATATAAAATCAGATGAATATTACGTCAATATGATGAGAGCGTGGTACTTTGCCACGGCTCTTTCAAAAAGATATAATGAAACTTTGCCGTACATTGCCGAAAACAGGCTTGATGATTGGACACACAATATGACGATAAAAAAAGCCATTGAAAGCAATCGCATAAGTGTTGAAACAAAGAAATACCTGCGGACACTAAAAAAGACCTCGTAATGAGGTCTTTTTTATAATCTCACGGGAACATTGTTTTGATTTAGATAATTTTTCAAATTTGATATTTCTATTTCTCTGAAATGGAAGAGAGATGCGGCAAGTGCGGCATCTGCCTTTCCGTCGGTCAAAGTATCTTTGAAGTGTTCCATAGTTCCCGCACCGCCTGATGCTATTACGGGAATTGACACGATTTCGGACACAGCCTTGGTAAGTTCAATGTCGTATCCTGCCTTTGTGCCGTCGCAATCCATAGAGGTGAGCAGAATTTCGCCTGCACCAAGTTTGTCAGCCTTTTCTGCCCACTCAAGTGCATCAATACCTGTGTCAATTCTGCCGCCGTTGACAAATACGTTCCAACCGCTGCCGTCGCTTCTGCGTTTTGCATCAATTGCCACAACAACGCATTGTCTGCCGAACTTGTCTGCTGCTTGTGATATCAAATCAGGATTTCTGATAGCGGAGGAATTTACCGATATTTTATCAGCACCCTCGCACAAGAGTTCTCTGAAGTCCTCAACCGTGCTTATACCGCCGCCGACAGTAAATGGAATAAATACTGTTTCGGCAACACGTCTGACCATATCAACAACTGTCCCGCGTCCCTCGTGTGTTGCGGTGATGTCAAGGAAAACAAGTTCATCAGCACCTGCCTCGTTATATATTTTTGCAACTTCAACAGGGTCACCTGCATCTATCAGGTTGACAAAGTTCACGCCTTTTACAACACGTCCGCAGTTTACGTCAAGACAGGGGATAATTCTTTTGGCAAGCATTATATGTCACCTCCGAAGTCGATAAAGTTCTTAAGCATTTTAAGACCTGTATTACCGCTTTTTTCAGGATGAAACTGAACCGCATTTATATTGCCTGACCACAGGGCAACAGGCAGATTTTCGGAATAGTTACAGGTTGCGGATATAATGGATTTGTCCTCAGGACACATATAAAACGAATGAACAAAGTAGACAAAGGAGCCATCATCAATTCCTTTGAATAAGGGCGAATTTTTCTCAATATGCAGAGAGTTCCAACCCATATGCGGAATTTTAAGCCCGTCTTTCTTCGGTATTTTTATGTTTTTGCCCTTGAATATTGAAAGGCCGTCAGCGTTTGGGCTTTCCTCGCTATTCTCAAACAAAAGCTGTAATCCCAAACAGATGCCTAAAAAGGGTGTTCCGCTTTCGCAAACATTGCGTATACAGTCATATAAATCATATTTTTTTATACTTTCCATACAATCGCCAAAGGCACCCACGCCAGGCAGAATAACCCGTGAAGCAGATTGGATTTTATCTTTGTCAGAGGTGACAACTGCCGTTGCGCCATTATACTCACAGGCTTTTTGCACAGAGCGTAAATTGCCAGCTCCGTAATCTATAATTGCTATCATAATGTCAACTCCTTTCGAGCTGACTATATATTATCATAAATTACGTGAAATTTCAACAATAAGTTAAATTTTAGGCGATTTGAACGAATATCAGAAATAAGAATTACGAATTTGTAAACATTTATAAATAATACTTGATAAATATTTAGATATGATGTAAAATATACTATGTATAAATGTATTAACGAGGTATTAAAATGAGAGTATTATTTATGGGCACACCGGACTTTGCAGTTCCCTGTCTTAAAACACTTATAGAAAATAATTACGACGTATGCGGAGCGGTAACTCAGCCTGATAAACCAAAGGGCAGAGGTCATAAAATGACACCTCCGCCCGTTAAGGTATGCGCAGAGGAAAATAATATTCCCGTCTATCAGCCTGAAAGCCTTAAGTGTATGGCACTTTTGCCTGTTCTTGAAAACTTACAGCCTGATATCATCATAGTAGTGGCATATGGTAAGATTTTGCCTGAATATATTTTGAATTTTCCAAAGTATGGCTGTGTGAATGTTCACGCATCGCTTTTGCCTAAGTACAGAGGTGCGGCACCGATACAATGGAGCGTTATTGACGGCGAGGATAAGACGGGTGTTACGACTATGTATATGGAAAAAGGTCTTGATACAGGCGATATGATTTATAAGCTGGAAACGGAAATCGGCAAGGAAGAAACCTATGGTGAACTTCACGACAGACTCTCGGTTATGGGAGCGGAGGTTCTTGCCAAAACCGTTGAGGCGATAGCAGACGGCACAGCACCCCGTGAAAAGCAAAATGATGAACTTTCAAACTATGCACCTATGATTTCAAAGGAAACAGGGCATATTGATTGGCAAAAGTCTGCAATCGAGGTGCTTAATTTAATCAGAGGTATGAACCCGTATCCTATGAGTTATACGCAGTATGGTGATGAAACGCTTAAAATAATTCACGCGTACTACGGCGGAGATACCAAGTTAGAAGCGGGCAGTATAACAGTAAAGCCAACCTGTATAGAGGTTGCTTGCGGTGACGGAAGTTATATATGTGTTGATGAAATTCAGTTTAAGGGCGGCAAACGTATGAGCGTTTCCAGCTACTTGAACGGACATACATTGGACGAGAGCGTAAAGCTCAGATAAGTTTATTATAATACAAGGAGGAATTTAATATGTTCCCGTATTTTTATTTTGATTGGACTTGGATTTTGCTTATTCCCGCTATGATATTATCAATGTGGGCACAGGCAAATGTAAACGGCACTTTTAAGAAGTATTCAAAAGTGAATAATCGTTTTGGCTATACAGGTGCAGAGGTGGCAAGACGTATCCTTGATATGAATGGTCTGTACTCTGTAAAGATTGAACGCGTAAACGGAAACCTCACCGACCACTTTGACCCAAGGACAAATGTGGTTCGATTGTCGGAGGCGACATATGACAGTACATCTGTGGGTGCAATAGGTGTTGCGGCACACGAGGTAGGTCACGCCGTTCAGCGTGACTTCTCCTGTTTGGTAATCAATGCGATTGAGCAGGTCCCGATGCTCCATTTGAAATTCCGGACGGCGGGCGATCAACTGCCCTTCCAATTTGAATTGGATGATGGAAATGGCTTTGTGCATCTTTGCACCCAGGGCCAGATTGACGGAGTCGTATTTATTCTCATCCAAAACATGGAGCTGGAAATGCTCGCAGGGATCGTCGGCGTAAACGGTGGCTGCAAATGTGGAAAGCGGACGCAGGTTGATCCCGTAAGCCGCTTCCATCAGGTCAAAATTGTTGTAACGGATGCCGATGCGCAAAACCGTTGCGATCAGCGCCTGAGAGCCGGCAGCAGCACCCATCCAGGTGATGTCGTGATTGCCCCATTGGATGTCGATGTCCGGCAGTTTCATCAGTTCATTA
>CACYTW010000024.1 GCA_902777435.1 uncultured Ruminococcus sp.
TATCCGGCTGACCTGCGGCAAGGGCTATCATAACCGACGGCACCTTTTGGCTTATATATGCAAAATCCTCTGAGCCTGCCGTTTTTGAAGTCTTTGACGCCCCCTGCATAGCACTCAGCTGTGCCGAGGTAAACGCTTTGTTCCCCAACAGTTCCTTCATATATCCTTCAATCGCTGCGGACACCTCTGCGTCATTTAATAAAGTAGGGCATCCGCTCCCAAATGTTACCTCTGCATCTGCACGAAATGTCTTGGCTGTCAGCTTTGAAATATCGGTTAATCGTTCCTTCAAATATGTGCGTACCTCCTCATCAAAGGTGCGTATACTTCCGCCCATTACGGCTGTATCAGGAATTGCGTTTGCCGCTGTTCCTGCATTTATAGTTCCGATTGTCAAAACAGCTTTGTCAGAGAGGGCAAGCTCCCGAGCGTGAATTTCCTGGAGAGAAATCAATATGTGTGCCGCCACTGTTATTGGGTCAACACCCATATTAGGCATAGAGCCGTGACAACCATTGCCCTTGACCTTTATTTCAAAATAGTCAGCCGCAGGCGCACTCACCCCAGGTGAAGAAACAATGACTGTTCCCGGTTCAAAGGACATTCCTGCCATAACGTGAATCATCAATGCAGCATCTACCTTAGGGCTATCCAAAACTCCTGCCTCTATCATATCGTGTGAACCCTCAAAAATCTCCTCCGCAGGCTGAAACATCAGCTTTACCGTTCCGTCAATTTCGTCTTCGTGTTCTTTTAACAGGCGTGCGGCACCGAGCAACATTGCAGTATGCATATCGTGACCGCAGGCGTGCATATTTCCGTTTTCGGAGCTAAAGTCAACTCCCGACTCCTCCCTGATTGGCAATGCGTCCATATCCGCCCTCAGCATAAATACTCTGCCTGATTTTTTACCGCCTATAATTGCACAAACTCCTGCTCTGCCGCATTGTTGCGGTTCACAACCTATCTCTGACAGTTCTTGTTTTACATATTCCACCGCTTCCGAAATATCAAAACCTGTTCCCGGGTGCATATGCAGATATCTTCTGTCTTTGACGATTTCGTCTTGATAATTTTTTGCCTCTTTTAATATATCTTCACTTGTCATACATTAACCTCCTGCTTTCATTGCAACCTACAAATACAATAACAGAGCGGAGCAAAAACATTACACCGCCCTGTAATTTAAAAGCAATTCTATTTTATTGTATATCCGCCTTTAATCATAACGATAGTCTCTTGCGTTGCAATCATACCTCTGCCATCGGCAACGGGAACAATTAACAAATGATTAGACGGAACCTTTGTTCCGTTTGCAAGGTCATATCCTGCTGTTGTATCGGCAAGTCCTCCCTTTTGCGTTGCGATAATAGTACCTGCACCCATACGCAAAATCATCTCAGTGCCTGCCTCGCATATAACGCTCTGTCCTGCACTTAAATTAACAACCACAAAGCTATCAGGTCTTGCTGTAACAGTTGAGTCACCTGCCGCAAGTCCGAGTCTTTCGTCAACATACGCTTTTAACTCAGGCACAACCTTTTCCACAATATAGCTTTTTGATACCACAGGATCATCAGTGCCTCCCGGCTCAGAAAAAACCGCAAATCCGCCTACGGCAGTAAGACACAACACCAATATCAATCCTACCTTAACACAATTCCACCTTTTCATTTTTCCCATTCCTTTCTTTTTCGTATATATGTGCACGCTTTTATCAAAAGATTTCGGCACCTCTTACGTATTTTTATTTCGCCCAAATATCTCTTACGAAAGACCGAAAGAGATTTCAAGTGCTTCATTTACTTTATCCATTAAAGAACCATCTACGTGCCCTATTTTTTCTTTCAAACGCCGTTTGTCTATTGTTCTGATTTGTTCTGCCAAAACAACAGAGTCCTTTGAAAGTCCAAAACCGCCTGCATCAATTTCTATATGAGTAGGCATCTTAGCTTTGTTAATCTGCGAGGTTATAGCCGTCGCTATTACAGTAGGGCTGTATCTGTTACCGATATCGTTCTGAATAATCAGTACAGGACGTATGCCACCCTGTTCAGAACCAACTACCGGACTTAAATCTGCATAATATATATCTCCTCTTTTTACTATCAAAATATTCACGCTCCGCAAGTTATAATATATCCTTTGCTCTCATCTGCATTATACGCACCAATAGGTGAATTTGTGCATAATCAAAGGACAACTTGCGGCTAACGAACATTGATTATGTACGGGCAGAGCCGACTTTATAGATTAATCAGCAAAAGGGAGAGTCAAGAAGATAGTTATGTGATTGCTCCCTCAATCCGTTTCTTATATATATCCTCGGAACTCTTTTGCTGATCATACAAAGGATTTCGTAACTGATAGTCCCCATTTTATCAGCAAGGCTCTCTACCGGTAATTCTGCGCTATCGCCTGTGCCGAATAAAATGACTTCGTCGCCGATAGCAATATTATTTACATTTGTGACGTCAATCATACATTGATCCATACATATGTTTCCGACAACATTACACAAAATTCCACCCACAAGAACCTGAGCCTTGTTAGACAGCAACCTTGAATAACCATCAGCGTATCCTATTGGAACGGTGGCAATCTTTCTTGTTTCATCAGCTTTAAACTTTCTGCCATAGCTGATACTTGATCCCTTTTCAATTTTTTTCACGTTTGTTATATGAGCTTTAAGGGTCATAGCAGGCTTTAAGCCCAGCTTACTGCAATCAACAAAATCCGACGGACGTATGCCGTACAGTATTATTCCCGGTCTTACCATATCCATATGCATCTCAGGGAAGCGAACTAATGCCGCACTGTTTGCACAATGTCTTATGGGAATTTCAATGCCGTTTTCTTTCAATTTATCACATATATCGCAAAATCTTTTGAACTGCAAATATGTATATTCGTCATCATTCTCATCCGCAACAGCAAAATGAGTAAATATGCCGTTTATTTTCAAATTAGGTAAAGCGGCAATTTTGATAATTTCCGCTATGCTTTTTTCACATTCGTCAATATCATCTGTGTATCTGTAACCCACACGCCCCATACCTGTATCAATCTTTATATGGATATTTGCTGTTTTGTTCAACTTTACTGCCATATCTGATATGGCTTTTGCCAAGTCATATTCAAAGCAAGCTGCCATAACATCATACGCGACGATTTTTTCAGCCTCTTTTATATAGCTGTTACCAAGAATTAATATGGGACAGTCAAAATTAGATTTTCTGAGTTGCATCGCCTCGTCAAGACACGCAACGGCCAGCATATCGGCACCGCCTTGCAGAAGCGTCCTTGCAACGTGCAAAAAGCCGTGTCCGTATGCGTCAGCCTTAACAACGCCCAAAACCTTCGCCGACGGAGAAACGTAATCTCTTATCGACCTGATATTATTGTATATGGCATCAAGATTGATTTCAGCCCACACTCTGTCTGTGTATTCCGTCATCTGTATTACCTCTGTTTCATATAATGTGTCCTTGCAAAGACTTTATCGCATATGGCAGCTTGTCAACTACATCACTTGCAATAAGTCCAAACTCTCCGACTTCATTTGCGGCAATGTCTCCTGCCTTGCCGTGCAAATATGCTCCAAGCACCGCCGCATCAAAACACGAAACTCCCTGTCCGACAAGTGACGCAACAACTCCCGTCAAAACATCGCCCATTCCGCCCGATGCCATTCCGCTGTTACCCGTAGTGTTAATTTTCACTCTGCCGTCAGGACTCGCAATAACAGTATTGTGACCTTTAAGCAACAATGTTACACCGTATTTTTCTGCAAACTCCGATGCGATACTTTCTCTGTTCTCCTCGATTTCTGCTATCGACAGGCTTGTAAGTCTTGACATTTCCCCGGGGTGCGGTGTCAGTATAACCTCGCAATTCTTATTCTTCAGCATATCCACATCACTTGAAATAACATTTAATCCGTCCGCATCAATCACACACGGAACATCATATTTAAGTATCTCTTTAATGACAAGCTCCAAGTCCTTTGACCTTCCCAATCCCGGTCCTATGGCACATACGTCACTGTTTTTTAATTTATCAATTATCTGCGGTATTGCATCTCTTGATACAACACCATTTTCACACTTGAGCGGATATGTCATAACTTCTGTCAGCTTTACGGAAGCATATGGCTGAACACATTGCGGTGTTGCCAAAGTTACAAGTCCGCTCCCGCTCCTGATACAAGCCTTTGAACATAGGCAAGCGGCACCGACAAAGCCAACCGAACCTGCTACTATAAGTGCCCGTCCGCAATCACCCTTATGCATATTACTATGCCTTTTGGGAAGCAACTTTGCATATTCGTAATATTCTTTTATATCGTATTTTATATCATATTTAGATATTGCATCTTCTCCGCATACGGTTGCTACTGCGTATTCTTTGGAATGGCTGATACTCAAGTCAGCGTTTACTCTTACACCGAAAAACTCAATGTACGGCTTGCCAAGCTCGTTGTGCAATATTTCGATATCACGCAATTCAAATTTTCTGAATCCACTGCCTAAATATTTAGAAAAAGCCTCCTTCGCCGCAAAAGCACCTGCAATGCTTTGCCACGGATTGCTGAGCATATCAAAGTATTCAATCTCACGTTTTGTAAAAAATCTGTTTTTAAAGTTCTCCCTGTTCTTCATACCCGAAAAGCGAGAGATTTCTACAATATCCGTTCCAACTCTAATCATAGCACAGCCCTCAATCCACTAAACCATTAATCAGCTAAAAATACTTTCTGCGGATTTAATCGTTTAAATCCATCTTTGATTTCTTCATTCGGGTTAAATATAAGCATATGTTTCTTATCGTTTTCTGAATATACAACAAAATATGTGTCATCATCATCAACTGAGGTACAGGCATAATATCTCTTTATGCTTTTATCTCTTGCATATGCGTCGGCCTCATTACTATGAACGCTTGCCATAATTTCAATAGAACGTGCATTTAAAGATGTCATTCTTTTTCTGCGTCTTGCGGCAATAATTTTGTCAACGTCCATAGCACCGTTTGTAAAGGTGTATTCGTATTCAAGATTGATGGAAATTATAATATTATACAAAAGATAAATAATGCCTGCACATACCATAAACAAAATTATGCTCACATATTTAACCTGTAAAACAAGCGGCATTGCTATCAATGCTGTTATAATTACTAAAATGCATAACGCCACTTTCAGATAATCTATGATTCCCTTTTTCTTTTTCACCATACACTCTGTAAAAATATCCATATATATTCTCCATTCCGCCGCCTGTCACAGCCTTTTATATTGCCCTCACCGACAGGATATGATGGCAAGAGCCTGTTTATATTTTATCTTAAATCACTATTCGCCTTTTCTGATTTCCACAGTTGATTTTGGAATACCTATATCATTCCAATCAGCCACTGAGGTCTGCCCCTTGTCATTTGCACCCACAGCAAAAGCTTTTCCGTCAACCGTAATACCAACGCTGTGACCCTCACCGCCGCAAACTGCGGCAATATTCTTCCACAAATTCGTCATATTCTGATTTCTTTCATTTGAGCCAAATGACTTTGCCCTTCCGTCGTCATATACCACAACAAGATTTTTATATCCTGCCGAAATTGAAAATACATTTTTCTCTGATTTTGCATCAGAGATTTTATATGTATCATCGCCCGTAAAAACAATCTTGCCGTCCTTTTTAAGTCCTGCTGTATAACCATTCCCGGCAACAACCAATATAATATCATTCCAATCTTCCACATTACATTCGCCGTATTCGTTATTGCCGACAGCGACAACCGTTCCGTCGAGCTTTAAGCCGACTGTGTGGCGGCTCCCGGCACTTACCTCTATAATTCCGGACCACTCATCAACATCACATTGTCCGTATGTATTATCTCCCGATGCAACAACTCTGCCTACGTTTTCAACACCTACTGTGTGAAGTTCTCCTGCTGAAATGTCGATAATGTCCTTCCAACGTGAAACTTCGCATTGTCCTTTGCTGTTATCACCCGTTGCATAAACATCTTTGTTTTTATCAATGGCAACAGTATGCTCTCCACCTGCAGAAATCCTTGATATTTCACTCCATTTTTCAGTATTACATTGTCCCTTGCCATTATCGCCTGCCGTGATTACAGTTCCGTCATTTTTTAATCCTACTGTATGATTTTTACCTGCAGACGCAATCCCCGAATATGCGTTTATTATACTTCTGTAATTTGCAACACTCTCTTTGTACTCGCCGTTTTCCTTAAAATAGAGTGCCGCCTTGTAAAAATTGCGGTTTCTGGCATTACACATTGCAATTGCCCAATACAGATTATCCCTTTTTTCACCTGTGTAAATATAGCTCTCGGTTTTTTCAAATTCAACAGCGGCATCCTCAAACTTTCCGCCGTTATATAAATTCATTGCCTTATTGTATGCCGCATCCGCATCGCTTTTATATTTTGCCATATATATTCCGCTGCCTGCAAGCAACACAACAATAATCAAAATAATCAATCTTGTAAAAAATCGTTTTTTCTTTTCTGTCGGGTCATTTTTGATAAACCGTCTTATCTCTTCCTCTTCCTCATATTTTTTGAGTCTTTCAAGCTTTTTTTCATCCTTTGTCATATTAGCATACTTTGAATTTTCAAACTCACGATTTACTTCGGCTGAGTCAAACTCCATAGTATCCTCATATTCTAAAGCCGAATTTTCCTGTTCATATGCATTTCGTCTGTCAGGAAAACTTACATCATCTGTCCATAAAATTCCGTCCTCAAACTTTGCACTTTTTACCATAACTTCGACATATTCCGTCATCAATGATGGCAGTTCTACAAGCATTCCGCCACTGATATACGGAACATCCTCCATCACAGCAAGTTTAAACCCATCAGCATTATAACAGCAAATGCTTATCTTTATTTCTTTGTATCTGCTTGCCTGCTCACTTAATGTCAATCTCAGCACCTTGCGTACTTCGTCGGAATTATATAAAAGTTCACACTTTTTTATTGTAAACGGACAGCTTTCTTTTGTATTAAAAAGGCTTTCTATTATCTGTAAGCTTTCCATCTTTAACACCAACATTTCACATATATTTTTAAAACATTAAAATATCACATTTAATATTATACTATAAACAAAATCAAATTGCAAGGAATTAACCATTTTGTAATATAAATCACAAAATATTCATAATTTATACATCATTTATTTTGTAAACTTGCAGTTATATTTTTGACATACTTAAAATAAATATTATAACAAATATAAAATTAGTATGTTTCGGAGGAACGAATATGAAAATTCCAATAAAAAAGTTTATATGTATGGCACTTATCTTTTCTGCATTTTTACAGATGCCGTCATATGCCGAAAACGCAACGCAAGTAGACACAGATGTTTCGACACAATTAATAAGTGCAAAATCAGGGATATTGATGGAGGCCTCAACAGGCGAGGTCCTGTACGAACAAAACGCTGACGAAAAATTACAGATTGCAAGCGTCACCAAGACAATGACAATGCTGTTGATAATGGAGGCAATAGACAGCGGAAAAATAAGCATAAACGACACCGTCACAGTCAGTGATTATGCCGCATCAATGGGCGGTTCTCAAGTATTTTTAGAGCCTGGCGAGCAAATGTCGGTAGACGATATGATGAAGGCAATAGCCGTTGCATCAGGCAACGACGCCGCAGTTGCAATGGCTGAATTTATTTCCGGCAGCGAAGGTGCCTTTGTAGAGAAAATGAACAAACGTGCCTTGGAACTAAACTGCACCAACACCCACTTTATCAACTGCAACGGTCTTGACGAAACAGAGGAGCATTACAGTACAGCCAGGGATATAGCCCTTATCTCAAAAGAGCTTTTAAAACACGAAAAGATTTTTGACTACACAACAATTTGGATGGACAGCTTACGCAACGGCTCCTTCGGACTTTCAAACACAAACAAGCTTATCCGATTTTACAATGGTGCAAACGGTCTTAAAACAGGCTCTACAAGCACCGCAAAGTATTGTATTTCCGCAACCGCAAAGCGCAATGATATGCAGTTGATTTCCGTTGTAATATGTGCTCCGTCCACCGCAGAAAGATTTTCCTCCGCAAGTGCTATGCTTGATTATGGTTTTGCAAACTACGAGGTAGCAGGCGACGACATTCTTAAAACCTCTGTGCCGTACGTAAATATAATCGGAGGTACAGAGAGCCAGATTGCACCTAAAATAAGCGGAAACGGCTTTATCTTAAAAAAGGGAAATCTTGATAAGGTAGAACAATCCTTTGAGCTTGAAACTTCTGTCAACGCCCCTGTAACAGAGGGGCAAAAGCTTGGCGAGGTTATTTATACAATTGAAGGTGCCGAAGTCGCACGGCGTGATGTATGTGCAGACCACTTTGTTCCCAAAATTACAATTTTGCAAATGTTTGTACGCTGTCTGTCCGATTGGATTACATTATAAAAAAGTGCAATAACGCATCAACCCCCCGCCCCAATCCTGGGGGCAAATAGGTACGCTTTTTTTTTGAACAAGCAAAATTGCTCACTCAAAACGAGCAATTTCCTATGTTATAAAAAATGTTCGGGTGGCTTAAAGCCACCCGAATATTTTTTATTCATCAAATAATGGTGTAGAAAAATATCTCTCGGCAGTATCGGGCAAAACTGTCACAACTGTCTTGCCTTTGCCAAGTTTTTTTGCCAATTTAATAGCCGCCGCAACATTAGTACCACTGCTTATACCGCACATAATGCCCTCTTTTGACGCCAACTCTCTTGATGTTTTAATTGCTTCTTCATCTGTTATAATGCAAATATCATCATATATACCGCAATTTAATATATCGGGAATTACGCCGTCGCCTATTCCCATTTGTATATGTGTTCCGATAGAGCCGCCCGATAAAATAGCGGCATTTTGCGGTTCAACCGCCCATATCTCCATATCGGGATTATGCTCTTTGAGGACTTCTCCAATTCCCGTTATGGTTCCTCCCGTGCCTATTCCCGAACAAAAACCGTGAATAGGCTTATCAACCTGCTCTAAAATTTCAACCGCCGTTCCCCTTCTTTGTATGTCGGGGTTTGCGGGGTTTTCAAACTGTTGAGGTACAAAAACCTTTGGATTTTCCTCACGCATTTTAAGCGCCTTATCCAAACACTCCTCAATACACGCACCAATATCGCCCGAGTCGTGAACCAATATAACCTCTGCTCCGTAATGCTTGACCAGCATTCTTCTCTCCTCACTAACAGAATCGGGCATAATGATTATTGTCTTATAACCTCGTACTGCACCAACAAGTGCAAGACCTATACCCTGATTTCCGCTTGTTGGCTCCACTATTATGGACTCAGAGTTAATCAATCCTCTTTTTTCCGCATCAAGTATCATATTAAATGCTGTTCTTGTCTTTATTGAACCGCCTACGTTCAAGCCTTCAAACTTAACCAATATCTCCGCACCGTCAGGGTCACCCATATGATTTAATCTAATCATAGGGGTATTGCCCATACATTCTAAAATGTTATTATATATCATTATTTTCACCTTTTAAATTATATCGTTTATTTATTATATGATATTATAACAAATATTTACCATAAATTCAACACTTAATATATAAATCTGTTCAAAGGTTTTTAATTTTTTGCATTTCAGGACTTGAAAGAATAAATATTTTGCTGTATAATACTCTATTAGAAATATTTGTCGGGAGAGATTATGACGCGAAAGTTCCTTTCGCGTCATAGCCTCCGGCGGATTAAATTGCACCGCCGAAATTTTCGCACATAAGTGCGAAGCGGCGATGTGCATATTAATCTCTTATCATTCCGTTGCCTTGCGGATAGGAGATAAATTTAATTACTATTTATGCTGACGCAAGGCGGCGGAATGGAGGTTAATATATGCATAAAATTGGTTTTGATAATGATAAATACCTGCGTATGCAATCTGAGCATATAATGGAAAGAATATCACAGTTTGGCGGTAAACTGTATCTTGAATTCGGAGGCAAGCTCTTTGATGACTATCACGCATCAAGAGTTTTGCCCGGTTTTCAGCCTGACAGCAAGCTGAGAATGCTGTTAAAGTTAAAGGACAGAGCCGAAATAGTAATCGCAATCAATTCTTCTGATATAGAGAAGAATAAATTGCGCGGAGATTTGGGTATTACCTATGACTTAGACGTAATACGTCTGATTGACTGTTTCAGAAATGTTGGTCTGTATGTAAGCAGTGTTGTTATGACGCAATTCAGGGGACAACCAACGGCAGAGGCATTTCAAAAGCGTCTTAACTCTCTCGGTGTCAAGGTCTACCGCCACTATCCCATAGATGGTTATCCGTCAGATATCTCAAAAATCGTAAGTGATGATGGTTACGGAAAAAACGAGTATATAGAAACAACCAAGGAATTGGTAATCGTCACCGCCCCCGGCCCCGGCAGCGGAAAGATGGCAACTTGCCTTTCTCAGTTATATCACGAATACAAGAGAGGTATAAAGGCAGGATATGCTAAGTTTGAAACCTTCCCTATATGGAATATACCCCTTCAACACCCTGTCAATCTTGCCTACGAGGCGGCAACTGCCGACTTAAATGATGTAAATATGATTGACCCGTTCCACCTTGAAGCATATGGAAAAACCACAGTAAACTACAATCGTGATGTTGAAATTTTCCCTGTTGTAAAGGCAATGTTTGAAAAAATTGCAGGACAATGTCCTTATAAGTCGCCAACAGATATGGGTGTAAATATGGCAGGCAACTGCATAATAGATGATGATACAACAAAAGATGCCTCCAGACAAGAAATTTTACGCAGATACTACACTGCATTGTGCGACCATAGAAAAGGTCTTGCTAGCGAGGAAACAGTATTAAAACTTGAATTATTGATGAAGAAGGCTGAAATATCAGTTGACAACCGCAGTGTTATCGGACCTGCTCTGCAAAAGGCGGCACTTACGGGCAGCCCTGCAAGTGCAATTGAGCTCCCTGACGGCAGAATACTCACAGGCAAAACCTCAGAGCTTTTGGGTGCCTCCTCTGCTCTGTTGCTCAACGCCTTAAAGACACTTGCAGGCATAGACGACAGCGTGCATCTTATCTCACCTGAGGTAATCGAGCCTATACAGCACCTCAAGGTTGACCATTTGGGCAATCGCAATCCGCGTCTGCATACAGACGAAGCACTTATTGCTCTGTCAATTTGTGCGGCAACAGACTCTAATGCGGAATTGGCAATGGAACAGCTTGGCAAACTCCGTGGTTGCGAGGCACATTCCTCGGTTATCCTATCCTCCGTTGATGACAAGGTGTTCAGACGCTTAGGCGTCAACCTCACCTGCGAGCCTGCATATCAAAATAAATAAAATTAAAACGCTGTGAGCTTTCGTATGTCACAGCGTTTTAATTTATATTCTGTTTAATACCGACTTATAAACCTCATACAAGTCCAACTTTTTGTCGAGATATATCTCATCAGCGATAATTGCCTGAAAAATCAGCATATCAAGCCCGTTCATTATCTTAAGTCCCAGCTTTTCTGCATCTTTTAAAAGTTTAGTCTTTGGCGGAGCGTATATCAAATCAGACACTATCGCATAATCAGGCAAAGCCTGCAAAAATGACGTATCTTCAAAATCGCCGTCGTTTCCCTCCATACCAAGAGGAGTCGCATTGATAAGTACATCTGCTGATTTACAGTTAGCTGTAATATTTTCGATTAAAAATTCTCCGCTTTCAACCTTTTCACTTCCGATATACTTAACTATTTCCTCTGCCTTTTCAATTGTTCTGTTTAATATAACCACACTCTCTGCGTTACATTCCACCAACTTCTTTGCAATGGTTCGCACAACTCCACCTGCACCGAGAATAACAATCCTCTTCTGACTTGGGTCGCCGCCCTTGTTTTTCAATGATTGTATATATCCGTCGGAGTCAGTATTATATCCGTACAGTTTTCCGTCTTTGACCTTAACGGTATTTACCGACCTGAACTTCTCCGCCTCTTCGGAAATTCCCTCTAAATACGGCAAGACATCTACCTTGAGGGGCATAGTCAGGTTAAAGCCGTCAAGATTTGATTTTGCATATTCCAAAAAGCTCTCCAAATCTTCTTTTTTTACATCGTGCTTTTCATATTTATATTCAACATTTATGCTATCTAAAGCCGCCCCGTGTATTTGCGGAGAACGGCTATGAGCAATCGGATGACCTATCACAGCAATTTTTAACATTAAAATACCTCTTTAAATTAGTTATTTTCATCATCAGACGGCGCTGCATTGGCTAATAAATAATCAATAGCCAGAGTATAACTCATAAATCCAAGTCCGCATATCTGACCGACACAGGCAGGAGATATTACCGAATGATGTCTGAACTCTTCACGCTTGTGTATATTGCTTATATGAACCTCAACCGTGGGAATATCGACAGCTTTAATCGCATCGTGTATCGCATAGCTGTAATGAGTGTATGCACCTGCGTTTATCACTATTCCGTCACAGCTTCCCAGGCAGTAGTGAATATAGTCTATAATCTCACCCTCGCTGTTGCTTTGAACAACAACTGCCTCTGCCCCTGCTTTTTCGGCATAAGCTTCAATATATGCCTCTAAGTCGGCATAGGTTTGATTGCCGTATATATCAGGCTCACGCATACCTGTCAAATTGAGATTAGGTCCGTTAATTACCATTATTTTCATCAAAATTACCCCTTTATATATTCTCCAAAAGTTTTTCTATCTTTTTAATTGCGCTGTCGGCATCTTTATCGTTCAAAATTCTTTCGTCACAAGCCGCAACATACCTTTCATACCTCTCTTTATACAAGTCAAACACCCTCTCTGCACCGCTTGCCAGCAAGGGTCTGTTTGACGTTCTTACGTCACCCACTATATTTTCGGGCGGACGGTCGATAAAGAGAACATATGCACCTGACTCCCTCATCAGTTTGACGTTTTCGTCCTTTAAAATAATTCCTCCGCCCGTGGCAATGACATAATTATTGCCCAGCAGTTTTTTAAGAATTTGTGTTTCGCACTCTCTGAAATACTTTTCGCCTCTGTTTTTAAATATCTCAGGAATACACTTACGTTCACTTCTCTCGATTTCTATATCCGTATCAACAAATTCTCTTCCTAATTTTTTTGCTATACCTCTGCCCAGGGTACTCTTTCCGCATCCGGGCATACCTATCAAAATTATATCTCTCATCTATGTTCCCCATCTGAATGTGTATAGTTTCCCAACAAAATAAGGTTTCTTGTCACCTGTGCAATCTCCTCGGTTATGGCTCTGACCCCGGCATCTCTCAGGTTGCCCGTGTAGTCCGCAAAGAATTTATACTCAAATGGCTTTTCCCTGACAGGTCTTGACTCAAGCTTTAACAGATTTAATCCGCCGTGAGCAAAACCGCTCAGCACCCTGTATAAAGCTCCGCTTTCGTGGTCAAGATTAAATACAATGCTTATCTTTGACGCATCATCACTTACCTCAGGCTTTGTTGAGATAACTACAAATCTTGTTGTGTTGCAATCAACGCTGTTAATATTCTTAGCCAGAATTTCAAGCCCGTATATCTCAGCAGTTCTCTCAGATGCAATCGCCGCATATGAAACATCATTCATATGTGCAACCGACTTTGCGGAAAGTGCTGTACTGTAATGTGATATACACTCCACATCACCCAACGACTTTATAAAGTCAGGGCATTGCAGAAAGGCTTGCTCGTGGGAATACAACTTCTTTATATCGGAGGTTTTTGTTCCCTTTACACCCATCAGGCAATGTCTGATAGGTATATACTCCTCGCCTACTATGTATAACTTTCTTTCGGCAAGCAAGTCCATAACCTCCGCTATCACTCCTGCAGAAGAATTTTCAATAGGAAGAACAGCATAGTCTGCACCATTGTTTGTCAATATATCAAACGCGTCCACAAATGCGGAAACGTAGGTTTTTTCACATTTATTTTCAAAGAACTTTTCAGCTGCCTCTTCGCTGTAAGAGCCTTCATATCCAAAGCATACCACCTTTGGATTTTCTTTTCTGGCAACTGAATTTTCGAGCAATTCCGAACAAGCTCCGCACCTTTCGCCTGAAATCAGCTTTTTTTGATATATACGGCTGATTGCCATTATTGAATTAAAGAACTCATAGACCTCATCGGACATATCCTTATCCTTGTCCTCAATCAGACTTAGCTTATTTTCCAAAAGCTGTTTTTCTCTGTCTGAGTCCAGAACGGGCATATCGGTTCTCTTTTTATATTCTCCAACCTGTCCGCACAGCCTCATTCTCTCTATAAACAAAGGCAAAAGTTCTCTGTCTATTTTATCTATACCGTCTCTCAGTTGTTCAAGCTCGTTCATAACCTACTCCTCATTATATAACTATTTATCTAAAACCATATCCAACATAGCAATCGCAGTTGCACATTCAGCAACTATTGCGGCACGATGCACAATACACGGGTCGTGCCTGCCCTTTATCTCTATTTCGGTATTTTCCTTTGTATCAATATTCACAGTTTTTTGTACGGCGGCAATTGACGGCGTAGGCTTTAACGCAAGCCTGAACACAATAGGCATACCGTTTGTTATACCACCGTTTATACCTGCATTATTGTTTGTGTATGTTTTAACTACATCATCTTCAATATAAATTTCATCATTTGCCGTCTTTCCGTCAGATGCGGCAAAGTCAAAGCCCAAGCCAAATTCAATCCCCTTAACCGCAGGAATTGAAAACATCATTGACGCCAATCGGCTCTCTACCGAGCCAAAGAAAGGCGAGCCTATACCTGCCTCAACGCCGCAGATGCAAACCTCTACCCTGCCTCCGACAGAATTTTTATCGCATCTGTATTTGTCAATTTCCTCTTTCATTTTTTCGGCACATTCGCCGTCAATAACAGGGAAGTCCATCTTTGACAGCTCTTTAAGCAATTCCTTATGGGTATTTACCATATCAAATGGCTTATCACAGACGCTTCCCACTTGCATAATATGCGCACTTGTAAATATACCTTTTTCTTCTAAGATTTGTTCTGCTACCGCCCCTGCAAATACCAGCGGTGCAGTTATTCTGCCCGAAAAGTGTCCGCCGCCTCTGTAATCTCTGCTCTCGCCGTACTTGCAAAGAGCAGTAAAATCTGCATGTGACGGTCTCAAAAGTTCGGGGTTATAGTCCTTAGAACGCATATCAGTATTAAATATTACTGCCGTTAAAGGCGTACCCGTTGTCTTTCCGTTAAAAAAACCTGACAAAATCTGAAATTCATCTGCCTCTGCCCTTGCGGTCGAAAGCTTATTCCGACCCGGAGCACGTCTTTTCATCTGCTCGGCAACTCTGTCCAAATTCAGCTCAAAGCCTGATGGCAAGCCATCAATCACAATGCCGATACCCTTGCCGTGCGACTCTCCGAATATTGATAATTTTATTTTTTCGCCCCAAACGTTCACAGTAATCTCTCCTACAATTCAATTTATCTCAATGTTTCGTATACATCAAAAAAGTCGGGATATGACTTCTTAACGGCGGTCTGAGCACCAAGAATGGTAATCTCATCACCCTCACACCGACAAGCTGCAATAGCAAGTGCCATTGCAATTCTGTGGTCGTTTCTTGCCGAAACGGTCTGACAGCTTGCAGTCTGAGCTCCGTTAATTTTAATATAATCTCCGCCTTCTTGTATATTAATCCCAAGCCGTGAAAGCTCATCGCATATTGCTGACAATCTGTCGCTTTCCTTCATCCTTAAACGGCCTGCGTTTATTATGTTACTTTCTCCATTGCAAAAGGACAGCATAACCGCAACTGTCGGTATCAAATCAGGTATGTTCCTCGCATCTACCGTTATGCCGTGCATATTAGCAGTATGCTTTGCCTTAATACCATCTGCCGTCTTTTCTATTTTACCGCCTGCTCTTTTAACTATATCAATAATCTCTCGGTCACCCTGCAAGCTGTGTTCAGGCAGACCTAAGCACTCAACATCACAGCCGATTGCACCCGCAGTTAAGAAAAACGCCGCTTGGGAGTAATCCCCCTCTACCACCATATCCTTTGCTTTGTATGATTGATTTCCCGATATTACATATTTCAGATATTTTTTGTTTTCAACCTTTATGCCAAAGCCGTCTATGGTATCAAGAGTCATATCTATATAACCTGTGGACTCGGGACTTTCGGTAATCACAATCTCGCTGTCCTTATCAAGCAACGGCAAAGCGAACAAAAGTCCCGATATAAACTGCGAGCTGATATTGCCTGCAATCATAAATACACCGGGTTTCAGCTTTCCCTTTGTGCGTATGTAGTCACCACCGATTTCGTAGGTTATTCCGCATTTATCAAACATATCAAAATACGGCTTCATAGGTCTTTGCAAAAGCCTGCCGTGACATATGAATTTTATATCTTTTCCCGTCAGCAACGCAATAGGAATTAAAAATCTGAGGGTTGAACCGCTTTCACCGCAATCAATCTCTATTTCCTTGCCTGTAAGCTTGCGTCTGCCTGCAGTAAACTTAACCCTCTTCTGCTTTTGGTTATAGCTATACTTATAGCCAAGCGCACGCAATCCGCCCAATGTGGCGGATATATCCTGTGACATAGAGATATTGCTGACAACACAATCGCCCTCAGATAAAGCCGCCGCAATTACAGCACGGTGTGCCATACTTTTAGACGGCGGAATATTTACTTTTCCCTTTAACATTGCAGGTTTAATTGTTACATTATCCATAGCTGCCCTCCTGTGAAGATTTTTTTAAATTCGTTTGTAAAAGATTAAATCGCGTAAAATAATCTGACCTTTTATTGCTTATATTCTTTGCTTGCTCTCTGCACAAATTATAAATCCAAAATAATTTTATTGAATTATTGCCCAAAGCCCATACGGTTGCCAAGCCCAACCGCAATGAAAAAATTATTTTGGATTTTTGCGGCTTATAATATGATATACTGTCAACTTTAAGGCTCCCTTGTGTAAAGGGAGCTGTCGTCGACAGACGACTGAGGGATTGATTAAGATATTCTGTCAACTAAAATCTTTCCTACAGTTTTATGTTTTATGCCTGGGCTGTTTTTATATACTTTGTCTGTCGATTTTGTGAATAACAGCATCACCTATACGATTGAGCAAAATCAGATTTATCAGACCACCGTCACTTTTTTTATCCACCCCTGCTGATGCCAGCAATTCCTCTTTTGTTAAATCATACGCTGTGGGCAAATTATAATTTTTAAGAACAGCCTCAATTTTTTCAGCCGTACCCTTAGGAGTCACATTATGCTCCTCTCCCCAGGACGCCGCCATAACCATTCCTGCCGCAACCCCCATTCCGTGAGTCACCGACGAGAAGTTAAACTTCTTTTCAATTGCGTGTCCGAAGGTGTGGCCAAAGTTCAAAATCATTCTTCTGCCTGTATCAAATTCATCTTCCTCGACAATTTCACTTTTTATCCTGCAACAAGTATATACTATTTCTTCAAT
>CACYTW010000025.1 GCA_902777435.1 uncultured Ruminococcus sp.
CTCGAGAATTTTAATTCTTTTATCTATACTGTTTATAGCTTTGACTTTTGTGTTATGCACAATATCAAGCGGATTATTCTCAAACATAAAAACAAGAGATTTCAAGCCCATCGCCTTTGCGTTGCTCACCGCTTTATTTATAATCTTTATGTGTCCGATATGCAAAGCATCAAACTCACCGATGGCAACTGCTGTATTCTTCAAACCGATGTTTTCAATATCGTTATTGCGATAAACTATCATTTAGCCGCTCCTCCGCCATCCATTGTCTGATAAAACGTCTTTAATATCTTCATAACACCATCTTCTGCCTTTGAAATGGTCAGAAAATTCCCAACCTCGTCATACACTCGGTAGGTCTTTCCCTCAATCGCTCCCTGAACGGATATCTGCGTGCCGTTACACATTTTTTTTGCCTTGCGGCCTGTTATAACAAGTCTGTCATACTCATCAAAAATCTTGTCAATAGGAGTCATAAAGGACATATCTCCATTGGAAAACATATCCTCAATCTGTTCAAGGGTATAGCTTTCAGAAATATCAAACCTGCCTGAGCGAGTTCTTGTAAGTCCCGACATATGCGCAAAACATTTAAGCCTTCTGCCTATGTCATCACAGAGTGTTCTGATATATGTTCCTTTTGAACAATCAACCTTAATCGAAAATCGGTTATTGTCTAAGTCGAAATTTAAAACATCTATTTTGTCTATTCTAACAAGTCTTGGCTTTCTCTCAATCTCTTTGCCCTCTCTTGCAAGCTCATACAGTTTTTTGCCGTCCACCTTTATTGCCGAATACATAGGGGGTATCTGCTCTATATCACCAACAAAATCTGCAATGGTATTTTTAATATCTGTCTCAGTCACATTTACCTCGGCAGTTTCAGTGATACTCCCGGAGCTATCAAGTGTATCCGTTGCGGACCCCAAAGTCACCTCTGCAATATACTGCTTGTCCTGTGCCGTCAGCATATCTGCTGTCTTGGTTGCCCTGCCAATGCACATAGGCAATACACCTGACGCATCAGGATCAAGAGTTCCCGTATGGCCTATTTTCTTAATAGACAAAATATTTCTCAGCCTGTATACAACATCGTGAGAAGTTATCCCCAAAGGTTTGTTTACATTAATTACTCCGTTCATATTATCTCCAAATTTAATCAAGTTGTTTCGTTATTTCTGCAATCAATTCCTTAATATTGCTTTTAAGTTCAGACACATTGACTGAATACCCTGATGCTCTCATATGTCCGCCGCCGCCGAATTTACAAGCTATCTCAGCTACATCTACTTTGTTTACCGAACGCAAACTGACTTTATATTCATTCTCGCCTCTCTGCCTGATGTATACACCTACTTCAACACCCTTTACGCTACACGGAAAAACCACAAGCGACGATGAGTCAGCCTCACTTATGTTATATTCCTCAAAATCCGCATCAGTAAGTGTCAAAAGTGCAACTCTTTCACCGCAATAAAATTCAAGTTTTTCTGTTGCGTGCATTTTCAGCATTAAATACTCTTTGGTAACAGTATCAAAAAGCCTTTTTGCAATATCTGCAAAGTCAATGCCCTTTTCAATAAGCTCTGCTGCAACTCTGTGAGTGTCCGCCGTAACAGATGAATATTTAAAATTACCTGTATCTGTCACAATTCCTATATACAGATTTTTTGCTATATCCATCGAAATATCAATACCCATCTCGCGGTATAAAGATGTCATAAGCTCACAATTTGATGATATCTCACGCACAATCGTTTCACCTGCAAACTTAACGTGTGTCTTGTGATGGTCAATAGCAATGGTATTATTATGTGCCACAAAAAAGTCCGACCACTCTCCCAATCGTTGTAAATCAGCAGAGTCAACAGCGATTAACAAATCGCAGTTCTCAGGTTTTAAATCTGTTACCTCACCTTTTTCAATCAGTTCGTCAACCCTGGATTCTATATCACCGCTTATAAATACTTCGGCTTTTTTGCCCATTGACTTTAATATGGTTTTTAAGGAATATGAACTTCCGAGAGCGTCGCCGTCGGGATTGATATGAGTGAAAATCCCGACAGACTCAGCCTTGTTTATCTTTTCTATTATCTTTTCAAACATAGTATTACAGCTCCCTGAGGATTTGATTAATATACGCTCCGTACTCAATTGAATTATCGGAAACAAAGGTAAATTCGGGTGTATTTCTGAGATTTAATCTATGGCCAATTTCTCTGCGAATGTATCCGCTTGCCCCTTTAAGTGCGGCAATGGCATCACTTTTAACCTTTTCATCACCCATTATACTTATATATGCTTTTGCAAACTTCAAATCTTTAGTCACACGAACCGAAATTACCGATGTCATAACAGGAAGTCTTGGGTCTTTCAGCTCGCGAATAATTGTACCAAGTTCTCTTTTAACCTCTTCAGATATCCTGTCTGTTCTGTTATATCCTGCCATAATCTAACCTCCAAAGATATAGTTTTATACCTCTACTTGTTCCATAACATAAGCTTCAACAACATCGCCCTCTTTGATATCGTTAAAGTTTTCGATACTCAAACCGCATTCGTAACCCGTTGCAACCTCCTTAACATCGTCCTTAAATCTCTTAAGCGATGCAAGCATACCCTCATGGATAACAATACCATCACGGACAATACGAACATTACTGCTTCTTGTTATCTTTCCGTCAGTAACATAAGAACCGCCTATTGTACCAACGCCTGATACACGGAATGTCGTTCTGATTTCTGCGTGACCTGTAACAGCTTCTCTGAAGGTAGGCTCTAACATACCCTTAAGCGCCTTTTCAATATCCTCAATTGCATCATAAATTACTCTGTATAATCTGATGTCAACTTCATTGCTCTCAGCCGAAACAGCAGCACCCGGTGTAGGTCTTACATTAAAGCCAACGACAATGGCATTTGACGCACTTGCAAGCATAATATCAGACTCAGTAATAGCACCAACCGCTCCGTGAATGATATTTACTCTTACTTCTTCGTTTGATATACGCATAAGGGACTGAGATACGGCCTCAACACTTCCTTGTACATCAGCCTTAACTATGATGTTAAGGTCTTTTACTTTACCTGCCTCAATATGCTCGAACAAGTTATCAAGAGAGATAGCACTTGCTTTTTTCTGTCTATCCTGCTTTTCTTTGAACTTTCTTGCTTCAACAACATCACGGGCTTTACGCTCGTCGTCTACGGCATAAAATACATCGCCGCCCTCAGGAACCTCTGAAAGACCGAGAATTTCCACAGGTATAGACGGACCTGCCTTTTTAACAGACTTGCCCTTATCATCATTCATTGCACGCACACGTCCGACAGCCGTTCCCGCAACAACAATATCACCTACTCTGAGTGTACCATTCTGAACGAGAACAGTTGCGACAGGACCTCTGCCCTTATCGAGCTTTGACTCAACAACAGTACCCTTTGCCGCACGGTCAGGATTAGCTTTGAGTTCTCTCATTTCAGCAACAAGGAGAACCATATCAAGAAGCTGGTCAATATTTGTTCCCTTCTTTGCAGAAACCTCAACACAGATTGTGTCTCCGCCCCATTCTTCGGGGACAAGTCCGTACTCTGTAAGCTCCTGCTTAACCTTATCAGGGTTTGCCCCCTCTTTGTCTATCTTGTTGATTGCAACAATGATAGAAACCTCTGCCGCTTTTGCGTGGTTAATTGCCTCAATAGTCTGTGGCATTATACCATCATCAGCCGCAACAACAAGGATTGCAATATCTGTAACCATCGCACCTCTGGCACGCATAGCAGTAAACGCCTCGTGTCCTGGTGTGTCAAGAAATGTTATCTTTTTATCGCCTACTCGCACTCTATGAGCACCGATATGCTGTGTAATACCGCCGAACTCACCCTCGGTTACGTTGGAATTTCTGATAGTGTCAAGCAATGACGTCTTACCGTGGTCAACGTGTCCCATAACAACAACGACAGGTGAACGGGGCTTTAACTGTTCAGGCAAATCAGGTACATCATTAAACAGTTTATCCTCTTCTGTCAAAATTATTTCTTTTTCAAAAGTACCGCCAAGCTCTTCTACAATAAGAGAAGCTGTGTCAAAGTCAAGATTTTCGTTCACAGATGCCATAATTCCGAGAACCATAAGTTTCTTAATAACCTCAGTTGCAGGAACATTAAGTCTTGTAGCAAGCTCGCCCACTGTTATCTCGTCAGGAATTAAAACGTGTACCTTTTCTTCTTTCTTTTCCTTCTTCTCTTTTCGTTTTAATGTTTCTTCAACAGGCTGCTTTTGTTTATTGCCAAGCTGCTTGTTTTTCTTTTTCTGATTTATCTTCTGTTTTTTGCTTCCCTCTTTTATATTATCGGGAATAAACTCCTCAAGTTTTTCATCATCAATCCTGTCAAGGTCAACTGTATTTACGCGTGTGTCTACCATTCTGACCTTGCGGACAACCTCAACAGAGATTTCCTCCTCAACAGTTTCCGCATTTTCGGCACTTTCTTCTTCTGTAACTTCCTTTTCCGCCTTTTTAGGCTCATCATAAATTGAAAAATCTTTTACTTGATTTTTCTGTGTATAGTATTCAAAAATTACATCAAGTTCATACTCCGAAAGAGCACTCATATGATTTTTGGTCGAAACCTGATAATCGTGAAGAACTTTAACTATTTCCTTACTCGGAAAACCAAAAGCTTTTGAAAGTTCATATGCTCTGATTTTTTCCATATACTATCAATCCTTTCTGCTCGTCTGAATTTACATCTCATATAACCTGATAATATTATCAGCAAAACCCTTATCGGTAACCACCGCTGATACGGAAAACCTTTTACCGATTAGCTTGCCAAATTGATACCTGTCAAATATTGAAATAAGAGGAACATTGCGATACGCCGCCATATCCGAAAACTTCTTTTTAGTGTTATCTGAGGCATCCTCCGCAACAATTATCAACTGTGCCTCACCGCTTATTATGGCATCTTTTGCCCTCTCCTCGCCTACGGCAAGCTTTCCCGCTTTCATAGACAGGGAAACCATACCATACAGCTTCGACATTGCTATATCATTCATATTATTCTCCATTCCGCCGGTTGCTAACGTGAAAGGAACTTTTACGTTAAAACCTCGTAGATTATGCTATTTGCACAGCTCTGAAATTTCGCTGTATATTTCAGTACAATTCTTAACAGAGAAGGCTCGCTCGATAACTCTACGTTTCTCAGCCTGTGATAAACACTCGCCTTTTTTGCAGATATACATTCCTCTGCCCTGCATTTTACCGCTTGTGTCAACCTTAACCTCTCCGTCTTTAAACCTTACAATACGTAAAAGTTCCGACTTGTCAAATCTCTGCCTGCAAACAGCACACATTCTTTGTACCGTCATTATTCCGCCTCACTGACATCACTTGCAGGTTTTGCGGAAATGTCAATCTTCCAGCCCGTAAGTCTTGCTGCAAGACGAACATTCTGTCCCTCTCTGCCTATTGCAAGCGATAACTGATCCTCGGGAACAACAACACTGCACATCTTTTTATCTTCATCTACGTCAATGGATAAAACCTCAGCAGGACTGAGTGAATTTGCAACATATTCGGCAGGGTTTTCGCTGTATTTAATGATGTCGATTTTCTCGCCTCTGAGCTCATCAATAACATTTTGTACTCTCATACCCTTAGGACCGATACAGGTACCTACAGGGTCTACATTTTCATTTGTTGAGTGAACAGCAATCTTACTTCTTGAGCCTGCCTCACGCGACAGAGCCTTAACCTCAATAATGCCCTGACCGATTTCAGGAACTTCAAGTTCAAACAATCTGCGAACCAATCCCGGGTGCGAACGTGAAACGATTAGATGTACACCCTTAACAGAATTTGCAACCTCAACAACAAATACCTTATAGTGTTCTCCAACTGCATATCTATCGTTACGCACCTGCTCATTTGGCATAAGTACAGATTCGGTATTCTCGATTTCAAGCAGAACATTTCTCTTTTCAATTCTGCGGACAACACCTGTTGCAATGTCGTTTTCACGATCTGAATATTCATTGACCATTTTTTCACGCTCTGCCTCGTGTATTCTCTGCAGTATAACCTGTCTTGCCGTCTGTGCGGCAATTCTGCCGAAAGAAGCAGGTGTAACCTCTTTTTCCACAACGTCACCCAAAGCGTATTTTTCATTTATAACCTTTGCCTCGTCAAGGGAAATCTGAGTTTCTCTGTCCTCAACCTCGTCTACAACTGTTTTGCGAGCAATAATTCTGATAGCGTCAGACTCCTCATCAAATACCACACCTATATCCTGTACTGCACCGAAATGCTTTTTATATGCAGAAATAAGTGCACTTTCCAATGCGTCGAGAACAATGTCACGACTAATACCTTTCTCTTCCTCAATCATTTCAAGTGAAGTAAATAATTCCGAACTCATTTTGTCTACCATTCCTTTCAAATATATTAGAATAAATAATTATTAACACTTTTAAAAATCAAAATGAAGTTTTACAAAAGTTGTTTCCTTTTGATTAATGCAAACTTCACATCCATCTTCTTGCTCAATACAGATATCACCATTATTGAACTTCGACAAGGTTCCTGTCATCTGTTTACTGCCGTTTACCGCCTTATACAAGCCTACATCTACAATATTGCCGATATAACGCTCAAAATGTTCAGGCATTCTCAGCTTTCTCTCCACACCCGGCGAAGACACCTCAAGATAATAGTTTTGCTTAATCGGGTCGGTTACATCAAGCTTTTCACTGACTGAACGGCTGATCTTTTCGCACATATCGAGGTCAATTCCGCCCTCTCTGTCAACATAAATACGAAGAAAGTATACACCGCCCTCTTTTACGAACTCAACATCATAAACAAAGCAACCGTTTTCCTCCGCAATTGGCTTTGCAATTTCTAAAGCAATGCTTTCTGTCTTGGAATATGCCATAATCAAATCCCCCTAACAAATCAAAAGAGTGAGGAAGTTCCTCACTCTCAGCCTATGTCATTTTGTTTACAAGTAAATTATATCACACTGAAAATTCTATGTCAAGCATTATTTTCAATATTTTCTCAATGTTTTCAAATGTTTTCAAATGTTTTCAAAGTAAAAACTAAAGTTTCTTGCTCAATTCCTCAAGTTCCTTACGGAAGGTCTCAATATCCTTGAACTGTTTGTAAACAGATGCAAATCTTACATAAGATACTTCATCAATAAGTCTTAGTCTTTCCATTACCATTTCACCGATTTTAACGCTTGAAACTTCACGCTCCAAGGAATTGCGGATTGCTGCCTCAACCTCGTCGAGTATTCCGTCAACCATATCCATAGACACGGGGCGGCTTGCACAGGCGTTCATAATACCCCTTTGCAGTTTATCTCTGTCATACTGCTGTCTTGAACCATCTTTTTTAATTACAATTATCGGAACGCTCTCTATCTTTTCATATGTGGTAAACCTTTTACCACAATTCAAACATTCACGTCTTCTTCTGATTGCAGTTCCATCCTCGGTAGAACGTGAATCTACAACCTTGCTTTCCATATTTCCGCAGTATAAACAACGCACTTTAATTCGCTCCTCTTTCCTGATATGGTTATGTTTAACTCAAGAGGCAATAAATATGTAGCCTACTATCTTAATTTTAACTCAAAGTTATTTTTGTGTCAACGAACATACAAAATTTTCACACAAACGAAACACAAATGTCACATACACAAATCATATAACTTGTTATTATATAATTATTCTTTGACATTATACCTCATCTATATTATAATAAAAGCTGTTCAATGCAACAAAAAGGAGAATTTGGTAAAATGAAGTTAATGATTGCATCTGATATTCACGGGTCAGCATATTACTGCAAAGAAATGATTAAAGCCTTCAAAGCAGAACAGGCTGATAAACTCTTACTGCTCGGCGATATACTCTACCACGGGCCCAGGAACGATTTGCCCAAAGACTACAACCCCAAACAAGTTATTTCAATGCTTAACGAAATAAATGACAGCATACTATGCGTCAGAGGTAACTGCGACACAGAGGTAGACCAAATGGTGCTCAACTTTCCTCTGCTTTCGGATTATGCCTTGTTATATATAGATGGATATACACTATATGCAACCCACGGCCACATTTATAACGAGGATAATCCATTGCCTTTAAAGAATGGTGATATCCTTCTTAATGGTCATACACACGTTCCAAAATATGTACTCCACGTAAGTTATACATATATAAACCCAGGTTCCGTTTCAATACCAAAAGAAAACAGCCCACACAGCTATTTGATTTTCGAGAACGGAAACTTTTTATGGAAAAATTTAGATGGCGAAGAATATTTATCCCTAAAAGAAGGCTCTCTTGCACATTTGTAGGAGACGGCGTCCTCTTTTGTCCCGTTTGTGAGGCTCAGCAATCCATATCTATAAAATCAATACAGAATACGTAAAATTTCAGCCCTTGCACCCCTTTTTGGTCTTTGTAATCATATAAGATCAACAAAATAATATCTTTATACAAAACTAAGAGCGTCATCAAAATGAAGACGCTCTTAGCTTTATATATAATCTGACATCATCTTTATGACAAGACAGGCTCAGGTTGATTATTTTTTTCATTAGCCTCGATTGACTTTGCATTAACTTCTTCTGAACTCTTAAACGTCGGAACAACCTCTCTCAAAGCATCCCTAACCAAATTGTCATCATCTGTCTCGCAAGCCTTTTGCAGAACTTCCATCTTTTCATCAATTTCTTCCTTACTCAAAGGCAAATCACGTTCAATAAAGATCAACTTATTATCGGTTTTATCAAGTTCCGCTGTTTTAACAAGGAGTTCCTCATAGAGCTTTTCACCCGGTCTTAGTCCTGTTTCAATAATTTCAATTCCGTTGACGCCTGACAGACGAATCATACTTTCAGCCAAATCAAGAATTTTAACCGGCTGACCCATATCAAGAACAAACAACTCTCCGTTTTTCGCCATCGCACCGCTTTCCAGGACTAATTGACTTGCCTCCGGAATAGTCATAAAATAGCGTATAATTCTTTTATCGGTTATCGTTATGGGACCGCCGTTTGCAATCTGTTTCTTAAACAGCGGAATAACAGACCCTGCAGAACCTAACACGTTTCCAAAACGAGTTGCGCTATACTTCACCTTGCCGTAGATACTTGCACTCTGAACAAGCATTTCACACATACGCTTAGTTGCACCCATAACATTAGTCGGATTAACCGCTTTATCCGTAGATACCATCATAAAACGCTCTGCATTGTATTTCTCACATAAATCAATTACATTTTTTGTTCCAAACACATTGTTGTAAACTGCCTCTACACAGTTATTTTCCATAAGCGGAACGTGCTTATGAGCCGCGGCATTAATAACAATCTGCGGATGATATTTTTTAAATACACATTCAAGTGACCTTTTGTTTGTAATAGAACAAATCTCTATATGTAAATTCAAGCGATTTCCGTATAATATTTTCAATTCCTGTTGAACATCATATGCGCCGTTTTCGTATATATCCAAAATGATAATCTGTTTCGGCTGCATTTTTGCCAACTGTCGGCACAGCTCTGAACCGATAGAGCCGCCGCCACCGGTTATCAAAATCACTTTATCCTGATAGTATTTACTTGTGCGTTCATTTGCGACAACCAACTGTTTTCTGAACAGCAATTCTTCAACATCAAATTCCCTGAGGTGTCGTTTTCCTTCCGTCGTATACATTGTTGGGTAGTCATATACCTTAACATTAAATCCTGCCTCTTTGTAATAATCATAGAGAGCCCTTTTATTTTCCGCATCCATTGACGGAATAGCAAAAACAATTTCCTGTATCTCATATGCCTCAAGCATTTTTAGCGTTACTTTATCTTCCGATAAAACAGGAATACCGTGTATTTCACGGCCTGTTTTTTCCTTTTTAATGTCAATAAAACATCTTGGAACATATGCTGATTCTTTATTGCTTAAAAGCTCCTCGGCAAGGCTGACGCCCACACGTCCGGCACCGATAATTGCAATTTTGATTTTATGTATATCCTTTCCTTTATCTGTTTCCAGACCTGATAAAAACCTAAGGGCAAAAGATGCGATTTTCCCTATTATATTATCTTGACTCCCGCACTTATACGCATATCGGTAAAACATACGCATTGTCAATGCGCCCAACAAATTCAATGTGAACAATGACAAAGACCTGACAAACATATCTTTTTGAATAGGGAAAAGAAAATCAACGCATAAATATATAAGAAAGGCAATAAAATCGGTAAATATCAATTTGATATAACATTGTATTCCGCCATATCTCCAAACCTGCCCATATATATTTCCAGCCAAACGGGCGGCGAAAATACAGGCAGCCGATATAACTATCTGTTGGATAATTCCAATTGAAGTTAAATTCTTTACTCCTTCATATAAAATAAACAAAACAATGGCTATGACAACATAAATTATAGCATCGTACAAAACAAGCATCCATCTTATGTTTCTTTTGTTCCATATTGTTTTTTGTTTTTTGTTTTTTAAATCAATTTTATTGTCATCAAAACACATTTTTATACCTTCCTATGTTTTATACCTTCCTGTAAATCAGATAGTTTAATATGTCCACACACAAGTTATTATAGCATATACTAATAAAATAGTCAATATTTTTACCGAAATTAAGTCAAAATTCTACGCAATTTTTGTCGCATTTTCCACCTGTGATGCTCACAATCAAACCAATATTATCAAATAAATACAAAAAAACACGGCTATTATTGACCGTGTTTTGTACGCTTTTGAATGTTATTTACTGTCGCAATTATATTTTTACAGTTCTTATTTTTCTTTTTCCTCAATCTTCTTATCGTAATCTGTCCAAAATCGCTTAAGCTCATTTTCGTATTTCTCTGTTTCTGTCCAATAACTCATAGCGTGTGTTGCCCCCGGCACAATGAACAGTCGTTTCTGAGCCGTACAAGCCTTGTAATTTTCATACGTCATTTCAATGGGCACAAACTTATCATCTGTTCCGTGAATAAATAATACAGGAACCTTACATTCTTTCATTGCATCAATACAGGAATAATCTTTAAGGCTCATCTGTATTTTCTTTCTGCACAGATTATCGACAAGATTTCCTTTCATTGCATATGACATATGCAGATTATTATCTGCAACATACTTCCATATTTCATACGGGTTTGTAAATCCGCAATCCGCTATAATTCCGCACACATTTGAGGGAAGTTCCAATCCGGCTGTCATCAGAACAGTAGTTGCACCCATAGATACTCCTGCAAGGTAAATTGAAGTATCTTCTCCGCATTTTTGATTTACCCATTTAATCCATTCAAAACAATCATAACGTTCAATAAGTCCAAAGCCCATATACTCTCCGCCGCTGTTATTCTGTCCTCGCTGCTCTGCGTATAAAACGCTGCATTCGTTGCTGTGCAAAAACTCCGAAATGCCTCCGAAGTCTTTTGCCCAGGAAGAACGCCAGCCGTGCATTGCAATAATTATTCTTTTAGCATTTTCACAGCCATACCAATGTGACGTAAGCTTTTCGCCGTCAAAGCTTCTTATCTCGATTGTTTCAAGTTCGCTGTTCCTCAATGCCTCTGTTGACTGTTTTATCTTTTGTGTAAGTTCGTCATCTTTATTTTCGCCTGATATATTCGCATTTGTTTTTTTCATCCTTTTTGGTATTTCACGATCAATGGCAACCTTTACAAGGTCATTTACTGCTGAATATATCATTCCTCCCGCTATCGCCGAAACCGTAATCGCTACTCCTGAACCTATTAAAATATATTTTGTTTTCTTTTCCATATAATACACCTCTTTATACAATTATTGTTCCCATTATAATAAAAAACAAATATGTAAACGGCATTACAAAAAGCAAGCTGTCAAATCTATCCAAAACACCGCCGTGACCGGGCAGTAAATTTCCGTAATCCTTTGTGCCGCATATCCTTTTTATCGAGGAAAACGCTATATCACCAATATGTTTTTATGCTTTTACATTTTACCATATAATATGAAAATATCATTACCGCAATTACAAATAATATTCCGTCTTTTGTCAGCCGTCAATAATTTTCATATGCGATTTTTTAGCTTTAGTTATTGTAAAAAAAGATTTTATCTGCCGTTTGATAACGCCTTTGGGTGCGTCACCCTTCTCCAAAACCTGCTCAAAATTACTATGTTTTATTCTCAATCATTCTGTTACCACTCCTAAATAACTATATTTTAACAAAATTATACACGGATTGTATCAACACTTTGTAAACTCAAGTTCAACAATTGTTGATTTTTGTTTGAATTTGTAATATTGATTTTATATTTGACGTATGATATAATAACACTATGGTGAGATCAAAGGGGAGATAATATATGAGCTTATTCTTAACATTAGCATTTTTGTTTTTTGTAGGTTCTGTATCAGGCTGGGTACTCGAACTTTTTTTCAGAAGATTTATTTCTTCGGGCAATCCCGACAGAAAATGGATTAATCCCGGTTTTTGCACCGGTCCGTACCTGCCTTTATACGGAGTGGGACTTTGTATTCTGTATCTTATTGCCTCGGTAGAACAACAATTATCTTTTTCGTATGTATACCTGCAAAAAATTGCATTATTTTTTATTATGGCAATTTGTCTTACTGCCGTTGAATATTTGGCAGGTATTATATGCATAAAACTCACAAAAGTCCGTTTATGGGATTACAGCGATGAATGGGGAAATATACAAGGTATTATTTGTCCTAAGTTTTCTTTTTTCTGGAGCATATTAGGTGCACTATATTGTTTCCTCGTTCATCCATATATAAACAATGCACTTGATTGGTTTTCTAAAAACCTGGCATTTTCTTTTGTTATCGGAATGTTTTTCGGTATATTTATCATTGATGTTCTGCACTCTGTTCAGATTGTTGCAAAACTGAAAAGGTACGCCGAAGAAAACGACGTTATCGTACGCTATGAAGCAATTAAAAACGATATCAGAAGCAGATATGAAAAATCCAAAGAGAAATATCATTTTTTCAGACCTTTCCGTTCAGATATTCCTCTGTCAGAGCATTTATCAAAACTACATAATTCATTTGAACAAAAAAGAAAAATTAAAAATAAGTAATCATTACACAGATTGGGCGATTGTAAAATGCAGAAAAACTGCAGGAAATCTCCGCAAAATCTGAAATAATTTTTTCATTGCGGTTGGGCTTGGCAACTGTATGGGCGAAGGGCAGTTTTTCAATAAAATTATTTCGGATTTATAATTTGCACATTATCTTTATTTCACGCAGTTCTCACGTTTCACAAACGACTAAATCATTATAAAAATATAAAGGGGAAAGCCTATGTTTACATTGGATAATATTTTACAAATCGTAAAACCATTAACAAAAGCCGCACTTATACTTCTTATCGGCCACTTTATCATTGTTTATATCATCAAAATAATAAGACGTGGTTTTGAACGAAGCAAAGTTGATAATTCGCTTGCAATTTTTCTCTCAAAAGGAATTAACATTATTCTTCACATATTGGTGATACTCTCTGCACTGAACAGTCTTGGAATATCCACCGGCGGAATTATAGCCGCTTTCTCTGCCGCTGTTGTTGCTGTCGGTGTTGCCTTGAAGGATTCCCTGGGAAATGTGGCAGGAGGCATATTGCTGTTGATGTCGCCCCGTTTTCACGCAGGAGATTATATTAAAACTGACACAGACGAGGGTACAGTTATAGATATCGGTATGCTTCATACGACAATACGAACATTTGACAACAAACAGATAAGCATTCCTAATGGAACTTTGATTAACAGCCACATCACAAATTATTCCGCCGAAAAAACAAGAAGAGTCGACTTAACTTTTTCCATACCTTACGAAACAGATGCGGAAACTGCAAAATCTATTATCAAAAACACGATTTTAAGCCAACCAAAAATTTTAACTCAACCGGCAGAACCCTTTGTACGTGTTATCAGTTACGGGGAAAGCTCCGTTAATGTCATCACAAGAACGTGGTGTAATACAGAAGATTATTGGGATGTTTACTTTGATTTAAATGAGCAAATACGGGACGCACTGAAAAAAGAAAATATAGATATTCCATATAATCAGCTTGATGTTCATATAAAATAAAATTGATTTAATCACCATTTGATACACAGATGGTGATTTTTAAATTCCATTGTAAAACGATAGCCTAAATATTTCAATAAAAATTTACTTGAAAACATATAAAACATATGTTATTATGGTATATTATAAATATAAAACAAAAGAGAGAGGCGTATTTTATGAAGATATCAACAAAAGGAAGGTACGCTTTGCGTATGCTGATTGACCTTGCACAGCACAAAGACGAAGGTTTTATTGCCTTAAAGGATATTGCTGAAAGACAAGGTATATCCAAAAAATATTTAGAACAGATAGTGCCGATATTAAATAAATCAGATATCCTGCAAACCAATCGCGGATATCAGGGCGGATACAGGCTTGCTCAGGAGCCGAGCAAATATACAATAGGTAAAATACTTCGTCTTACCGAAGGCAGCCTTGCTCCTGTTTCGTGTCTGGACAATACCACAAATCAGTGCGAACGCCGTGACGAATGTGTAACACTTTATATTTGGCAGGGACTTAACAAGGTTATCAACGATTATCTTGACAACATCACGCTTCAAGATGCATTAGACCACCAGCAAGAAAGGTATTCAAATGATTATGTGATTTGAACTTTGCAATAAATTCTTGACAAACATACCGCTCTATGGTAAAATGACACCAACAACTTAATCAGACAGTTCGTGACCATCCTGTCTATAAACAAAACTACGGGTGATGGGCGTGGTACGCCCTTTTTTCTTTTCAGGGTGGATTGCGTCATTATATATTTAAAGGGTGATACAAATGATTAAAAAAATCCGTGCTGAATATCGTGAATTTCAAATTCTTATGAAATCTGTGCCATCATTAATTTTAGGGCTATTCTTAATGTCCGTATTCTCTATGAACTTGTTGGCTAACAAAAGCATAACCCTTCCCTATGAATGGCTCGCATTAGATTGTGGAATAATTGTGTCCTGGTTTACATTTTTGACAATGGATATAATTACCACACATTTTGGTCCTAAAGCGTCAACAGAAATATCAATATTTGCCATTATAGTTAATTTAATTTTTTGCACTATCTTCTATATCGGCAGTTCAATCCCGGGTATGTGGGGAGAATCATTTTCTGTAATCGACGGAGCGTCTGTCAATATTGCACTTGACAATACCTTTGGCGGCACTTGGTATGTAGTTATCGGCAGTACAATTGCTTTTGTTGTATCGGCTGTAATTAATAATTTCTCCAACTTTGCAATAGGTAAATTATTTAAGAAAAACCCCAACAGCTGTATTGCATATATTTCAAGAACTTATATTTCAACAACAATAGGTCAGTTTGCCGATAATATGACTTTTGCTCTTTTTGTCAGTCATTTCTTCTTTGGTTGGACATTGGTACAATGTGTAACTTGCGCCATAACAGGTATGTTGGTCGAATTACTCTGCGAAATCATCTTCTCCTTCTTCGGCTTTAAAATATGCAAGAAATGGAGAAAAAACAATGTCGGCAAAGAGTATATAGAATATCGTAAAACTTTAAAAGAGGTGTGAATATGAAGATTTTAATAACAGGTACCTCAAGCGGTATCGGCAAGGGTATCGCTGAAAAATTTTTAAACAGCGGTCATAATGTTATCGGAATAGATGTTATGGACTCCTCAATCAATAACGAAAATTACACACATTATAAAGCAGACATTTTCAGCGACACTCTGCCCGATATTAACGACATTGAGATTTTAATAAACAACGCAGGGGTTCAGAATACCAATTCTGATATAGATATAAACTTAAAAGGCACAATCAGAGTGACAGAAAAATATGCCTTTCAGGATAAAATCAAAAGTGTACTTTATGTAGCCTCCTCAAGTGCAAGTACAGGCTCTGAATTTCCCGAGTATGCCGCAAGCAAAGGCGGTGTTGTTGCTTATATGAAAAATGTCGCACTGCGAATTGCAAAGTATGGTGCAACCTCTAACAGCATATCACCCGGCGGAGTTTTAACAGACTTCAATAATCATATAATCAATTCTCCTGATTTATGGGAACAAGTAATGAACGAAACTCTGTTACCTAAATGGGCAAGCGTGGAAGAAATTGCTGATTGGGCATATTTTGTAACTGTTATAAACAAATCAATGACCGCACAAGATGTATTGATTGACAACGGCGAAGCCGCTAAATCAAATTTTATCTGGTAAATCGAAAACACTCTGCCGTTAACCAATTATCACAATTTCACAACTTGACAGTTTAACATTTTTGTAGTATAATTGTAACAATTGTGTAATTTAGGGGCGATTTTTGTGAGTAAAGTGATAGTTGAGCAGAATAATATCAAACAAGAAATCAAAGAGCTTGAAAGTGTTTCCATAATCGCAATGGAAAACTTAGAGGCAGAGCTTAACAAATATTCTGAAGAAATTCACTCTGATGAAATAGAGCTTTTGTCCCTCCATCCCGATAGACCTTTGATTTTAGATATTAAAAAAGTTTATTAATCGCATAAAGTGTATTTATCACGTTCCCAAGAGACAAAATCCACTTTTCGGGAAAACCTTTCGCTACGTTTATAATACCGAGTAACGCTCCGAGTGTGGCAGCGGTGCGGTGAGTACACGCACAACTGCCACATGAGATGCTGTCATTGTTGTAAAAAAAAGGTTGTTGTTCCGTTTTTTGCCTGCAGCCTTGCCATAAGCTCAAAATCAGTGTCCACTGACTTCATAATTTTTTTATACCTTCCTTTGCCAATCTTAACGCTTTATTTCAAATAATTCCGTTTGAACTCCTCTACATTTATGACCCTGTTTTCAAGCCTTGATTGCTCGGCTGCAAATGTGATCAGATGATTATCAACCGATATGCCTACATCGTGCCAATAATGCTCCTTTGGATAAAAACGCTATAAAACTTGCTGAAATACCTGTGTTTGAGCGTTGTTTTAAGTATGGGACAAGCCCTGATTATATACCTAAAAAAATAAAGGAAACACCCGAAATGATAGTAAGTGTTAAACTTTATGCTTAAATATTTCAAAAGCACTGTACCGCAAAAAGTATGGTGCTTTAATTTTTTATCG
>CACYTW010000026.1 GCA_902777435.1 uncultured Ruminococcus sp.
AACTACACACCGCCGTTATCTCCTGTATTGAGGCAGGAATTAAGAAAATTTGAACAATATCAAAAACAGTTCAGGCTCTTGCACGATGAACAAATCAACACCGTGCCGGAGCTTGAAGCATTTACAGGCAAATTATCAATGCAGATATGCCAACTTGAAGAAGAACGCTCAAAGACCGATAACAAACGCAGACGAGCTAAAACCGATGATGATAAGGAAATGTATTTAGCAGAAATCAGAGGTATATCCGCACAAATAAAGCCTATACGGGATAAGCTCAAAATCGCAAAAGCGACTTTGGAAACAATTCCGAAAATTGAAAAACTCTTTGATATTGAACGAGAAATGGAAAGAAAAGTTATACAGAAAGAAAGGAGCAAAGAACGATGAAAAATATGCAAAAACTTGATGTAACAAAATTAAAGGAATTTGAGAACCATCCTTACAAGGTAAAGCACGATGATGAAATGGAACTGCTGATTGATAGCATAAAAGAACATGGAATTTTATCTCCTATCATCGTCAGACCACTTGAAAATGATGAATACGAAATAATCTCAGGGCATCGTAGATTATTTGCAAGTAAACGGGCAGGACTTGCAGAAGTACCTGCTCTTGTTATTGAAATCGACAGAGACAATGCCGCAATAGCACTTGTTGACAGTAATCTTCACAGAGATAACATTTCACCAAGCGAGAAAGCCTTTGCCTACAAATTAAAAATGGAAGCAATGAGCAGACAAGGACACAGGACAGATTTAACTTCGGGACAACTTGTCCCAAAGTCGGATGACAACAGAACATCTGCTGAAATCGGTGAGCCATACGGAGAAAGCTATAAGACAGTACAAAGATACATACGGCTTACTTATCTACACCCGAAGCTATTGGAATATGTGGACGAAGGTCGAATTGCATTTACTCCGGCAGTTGAGCTTTCATACCTTAATGACATTGAGCAACAAGACTTAATACAAACCATTGAGAGCGAGGATTGCACACCATCATTATCTCAGGCGGTGCGTATGAAAAAGCTAAGTCAGGCAGGAGAGCTTGACGATGATAAAATCCTTGAAATTATGTCAGAAGAAAAAGCGAACCAAAAGGAACGAATTAAAATTCCAACAGAAAAATTGAGGAAATACTTTCCTAAGAATTACAGCACATCACAAATAGAGGAAGCAATTATTAAGATGTGCGAAGCAAATTATAAACGCAGGCAGAAGCAGCAACCCGAAAGGTAAGGTGAATTTATATGGTAAAGAAAATATCAATACAACCTGTTCCAATTATTGTGGTTGATAGAGCAAAAGTTGATGAAAATGAGAGCTTTGAAAACCTCAAATACTACCTTGATACCAACAAAAGGCAACGGTATGAAATAAAATATCCGCTTGACGAGCTTAATTTCACAACTAAAATCGGCAATACGGAATATGAGGTGTCAACAAACTTTGATATATCTGGAAAACAAACATTATTGGAACAGTTCAAAAAACTCATACTTTCATAAAATTGTAGAACTTTGTCGGGCATTGTATAATGAATACACCTTATGCAATGCTCGGTTTAGTTTAGGAAGGAGAATCAGAATAAAATGAAAAAACAAACCGAAAGCATAGAAAAAATTACCGCCCTCTATTGCAGACTCTCACAAGATGACGGCATAGACGGCGAAAGCAACAGTATATCTAACCAAAAGGAAATCTTGATGCAATATGCAAAGCAGCATAAATTGCCGAACCCTCGTTTCTTTGTGGATGACGGCATTTCAGGCACTACCTTTGAAAGAAACGGTTTCAAAGAAATGCAAGCACTTGCAGAAGCAGGTCAGGTTGCAACAATCGTTGTAAAAGACTTATCCCGTTTCGGCAGAAACTATCTTGAAGTTGGTAAATATCTTGAAATAACATATCCTACACTTGGTATAAGGTTTATTGCCATTCAGGAAAATGTTGATACCTCTCAAAGTGGTGGCACAGAAATGATGCCATTTCATAACATTTTTAATGAATGGTATGCTGCACAGACAAGCAAGAAAATCCGTGCCGTATGGAGATCTAAATCTGATAAGGGTGAAAGGGTTTCATCAGCAGTTCCTTATGGATATATGAAATCGTCAGATGATTCAAAGCAATGGATAATTGATGATGCTGTTGCAGACAATGTTCGATATATCTTCAGATTATGTCTTGAAGGTCTTGGACCAACTAAAATTGCGAGAAGGCTTGAACAAGAAAAGATTATGACACCTACCGCATATTACCTATCCGTTGGCAGACCAACATCAAACAAATTGCAAAAAGGGATTTACCAATGGTCTGAAAATAGCGTGAATCATATTTTGGGAAACATACAATACACGGGTTGCACGGTTAATTTCAAGACATCGGTACTGAGTTATAAAGTCCATAAGACAATTTATAATGATGAAAACGATTGGCAGATTATTCCGAATACTCAGGAAGCGATTATTGATGAAGATACATGGAACAGAGTTCAGGAATTAAAGAAACACAGAAGGAGAAACACCGTGACGGGAAGAACGAGTTTATTTTCAGGACTTGCATATTGTGCAGATTGCGGTTCAAAGCTTTACTTTTGTGCTTCAAAAAGCATTGATAAAGATGCTGAATTTTTCAGATGTTCACAATATAAGGATAACAGAGGAAAGTGCACCATACATTTTATCAGGAATGTGGTTCTTGAAGAATTAGTTCTTACTGCAATAAGAAATGTCGCTGAATACATAAGTCAGTTTGAACCGGTATTTCTTTACTTATTTGCAAAGCAACATAAATTGAGTAAACAACACAATCTGAAAATGGCAAAGCAGAATCTTGAACAATCTAAAATGCGTATTGCAGAAATTGACCGTGTACTTACAAAACTTTATGAGGATAATGCACTTGGGAAAATAACCGATGAACGCTTTGAAAGATTGTCTGCAACCTATGAGCTTGAGCAAAAGGAACTTTATGAAGCTATTTCAAAAGCGGAGCAGGATATTGAAAATGCCGAACAAGAGAATGTTGATTTGAAAGTTTTTCTGCAAACGATAAGGCAATGTACTGATTTAAAAGAACTTACACCGACTATCGTAAACACCCTGATAAAAAGAATAGATGTCCACAACCCCGATGAAAAATTCAAACATCGCAGAGTTAAAATAGACATCTACTTTACGGCAGTAGGACTAATCAGCATACCTGATGAAAAAGAACTACTTGCTTTAATGGATGAAATATGCAATGAAAAAAGTGCGTAAAAAATGGACTAAGCGGTGCAACCGCAATAGTTACACCGCTTATTTTTTTAATGTCCTTAGCAACCCGACGCTTTATCCTTGAGAGTGTTTTTGCATAACTCATATTTTAAAGTAAATTCATTATCAAAAGTCCGATAAATGTCAGAATAATTCCGACAATGCATCTCGGAGTCAGCTTTTCCTTAAAGAATATTGAAGACATAAATGATGACATAATCAGTGAAGCACCTAAATTGAGAGGATACAGCTTTGCGGATGTCAACAGCGTTGCCGCAAGAGTTTTAAAGTATGAGTTGGCGAAAAGGCATATTGCCATAATGATAACATATATTCCTATTCGTTTTATCAGCACACCCTCTGTGCCTCTTGTGGGGTTCTTAAACCTTTCGATTAAATATAAAATTATAAGTACGGCAGCAGAGAAAACATATGTATAAAAGCTGAACACTGCTATGTTTCCGCCTACTGCCTTTGTGTATAACTTTTGTGAAAAGTCGGTGAGTCCGCAGGATATACCGCAGAATATAAGCAGAGCAAGTGACGAAAGACTCATCTTTTCTTTAATTTGATTGTTATAGGAACACATAATAATAACCGCTATCAGCAAAACTGCAAGACCTATCCATTGGTTAGGACGCATTACTTCGCCGAAGAAAATACTTGAAAGAGTAAGTGGAATTATGACTCCTATTGTTGTAAAAATGTCCAGCATCATATATGCACCTTTTTTTACTGCAAGCAGCCATAATACCACAAACGCCGATGTGGTAACACCTGACATAAATGTTATTAAAATAACAGGCATATCCACATTCAGTAAATTAATGTTTCCCTGCACCGCAAGCAGTACACAGCCGATAATAGTACAAAGCAACATTCGTATGACGTTGGTAAACAGTGCATCCTTATATTCGGATACAACGCCGCTTGTCTTTTTGCCACAGAAGCCCTTAGCGGCACCGCAGATTAGTGCAATAAATAGAAAAATATAACCCATATTAAAATAAAAGTCCTTTCATTAGTAACACTTAGATGATTTAAGCAAATAAATTATACCCCTTAGACCAGGTGTCAACGCCGATACATTCGTAGACGGTCTTTCGGAGAATAGGATACATTTCAAGCTGTTTTACACCCATATTCATCAGATGTTGGGCGTAAACGATTGTTATTTTCTTTTTAATGTCAATCAAAACAAGACTTCCGTTATATCCGATACAGACAAAGGCGTCATTCTTATCGGTTTCGTTGTAGATAAGTTCATTTATAAGCATATCTACACTTTCGGGACTTAAAAGTCTATATCCATTTTGCGATATACCGCCGCCGCATATTGTTTCGCAAAAGCGTGCGTAGTCATTCACTGTGGTGATAAGACATCCGCTGCTGCGTTTGTGCAATTCTTCAACATCGGTATCACATTCAACTGTGTTGTTGCTTTGGGCATCAAAATCATATTGTCTGTTAATCCTTTTTCTGTTCTTGTCGTTCAGAGTAAAGGTAGTCGATTTCATTTTAAGCGGTTTTGTAATGTTCTCATATATGTAACTGTCAAAATCTGTACCTGATACAACTTCGACAATTTTCTTCATATTCTCAAAACTGAAATCTGTATCAGCCTCTTCAAGACTGCTAACGGAAGAATAATTTTTTATCATATCTTTAATTGTGTAGCTTTCGTCAAAATTAGGGATATACTCAGATACCTTATCCTTAAGAGAAAGCTTGTAACGCTGTGCAAGAATCATAACAGCAACACAGCACATAATCTTTGCACCTGAGTGCAGAAAGTATAAATCCTTATTTGAAATACGTATTTTATTAAATTTACTGGTGTAACCGCTCTTTGCACGGAACACGTTTATGTGGTTGTAATATACCGATATATCACAGCCTGGTATGCCGTAATCTTTGCCGAGAGTTTTAACGAACTTGGCAAGTGCTGAAAAGTCCACGAAAATTCCCCCTTAATATCTTGTATCATTAATAAGATAACATAATATAGAAAATCAGTCAAGAAATATAAAAGAATTTATAATAAGCATAATATTTATTTTTTGATGTGCATTGTAAACATACAATTGACATAATATGCTTTGTAGAAAGAGTTAAAATAGAGTTTGTACCAAAAGTAAGAACCCTGCATTATCTCTGATAAAGCTATGTAGTTCGAGAAATGCGAAACCACCTTTGAATCTGCTTTTGATGCATTAGTTTTATCACCGGACAGCATTGAAGAAATATCTGAAAGAATAGGTTACTCAAGTGTAAGTCATTTTATTTAATAAAGTATTTAAAGAAAGATTCGGCGTAACACCTTCAGTATTAAGAAAGAACAACGGTATCTGGACGGCTTAAATTATTCCTATACCGATAAATAAAAACAACGCTTAATAATTTTAATCCCCCTTTGAAAATTAATTTCCAAAAGGGGATTATGATATTCAACTATTATGCCAACTAAAGCATTACTTATTGTCAATACCGCGGTACATTGTTTTATTCTTAGGTTTATTTTGTATTCTGTCCAACGCTTCACCGAAACGTTGAAAGTGGACGATTTCACGTTCACGCAAGAACTTTATTGCATCACTTACATCAGGGTCATCTGACACTCTCAAAATATTGTCATATACCGCTCTCGCCTTTTGTTCTGCTGCTATCGTGTATGCACAACAAATTGATGAAAAAACGGACAGACATTCCGCTGCGTAAAAAACCGAAAAACGCCGATATGACGCCCTTTGCGGCGTCTTTTTTGTTGTCAGAAATAGAAAAAATTTTAAAATAATCAGGAGGAATTTAAAATGGTAGAATTTTTAGTTACAAAAGGAAAATTGGTAGTAAGAAACAGTGAACCGCTTGTTGTGATTGATGGTAAAGAAAAAGCACTTTCAAAAAGTGAATTCATTTTGTGGACAAGCCTTCACTGGAATTTGATGAATAAGGAGTCTCTTGAGAAAGAGTTTGACAGAAGAATGAAAAAATATGGAATTGACAGCGATTCATCCTTTGAGCAGACACTTAATCGCTTAAAAAAAGAGATCTTGTGGCAGGCAAAAGTTGGTGATAAAATTACCTTCAGACTGACAGTAAGAAACAAAGTGACATGTGAAACCCGAGAGTATATTTTTACGGAAAATTTAAGGCTTCCGTATGATATAGAAAAATAATTTAAGGAGGTAGACGATATGCTCTACAATAAAATTGATACCAGTAAAGTAAAACCTGAAATGAATATGGATTTTGAACAAATTCAGAAAGATTTGACAAAGTTCAAAAACCACACATCGATGCCGCAAGATGATGTAATAACGCTTATGAATTATATCGACAAATTTGAGCGATTGATAGCGGATGAAGATTATAATGAGCTTGAATACAGTGCAGAGTGTTTTATGTGTAATCTTCGCGACATCCTGGCAAATGTAAGACAAGAGCCAATAAAACGATCGCTTTCTAAATGTGCAGACCGTATGGGCATAACAGTACAGAAAACGAATGGCGTTCTGGAAGTAACCTTGCCTATGATCTTGCCGACAAAATCAAAAACAAAAGCGGACTATTTATTTGTTCCCATATTCCATGCAATGGAAAGTTTCGCAAAAACCGTATCACAAAAGGTTGATTTTGCGGCATTTTTGTGATATGGCGAAAGGGGCGTAAAATCGGGCTTTTCAAGGCCATTTCTTCGAGAAAAAAGACCATAAATAAGAAGATTGGACAAAAATAAAGCAAAGGAGCAAAAACAGATATGATTAAAAAGCAGGCAATAGAATATAAAATAGTAAGCATAATAGGCTTAGCAGGAGAGATACAGACAGAAGAATTATATAAATTAAAATATGGAAAAGAGTATATAAGAAAAACAATAAGTAAGTTAATAACAAAGAAATGTATTAAGGTATATAAGTTTGATAATAAGAAGTATTTAAGATTAACAGTTGCTTGTAAAAGATACTTATTGGAAAATTATCCTGAAAGATTTGAATCTATGTTTACAGGAGCCACCAGAGCTAATACTCCATCACTCATTTATAAATGACATATCCATATGCCGTTGATTTGCTCCAATATACAAAAATCATTGATGCATCGTCTCCACCGGACTTATAATCAACAATATCTCCGGGGATGCCTTTATATGTTTTGTCATATCCTCTGCGTGTTTCATCAAAGAAAGTCAATCTAATATAAATTTACAGGGTAACCGTCAGGTGTTATTTCAAAAACATACATCAGCTCTTGTGACGTAAGAACAAATAATTTGTTTTCATTTATATATTGAACCGCCATATTCACCAATCCCGAATATAATATTAAGTACAAGCTACAATTGGCTTGCTTCACTAATATTCAAAAATTACATAAAATTTTGCGCATAGCACAAAAAATATGACACAATTATTATAACATCAATAGTAAGAATTAGCTTGCACATATATGGCAGAAAAAAAGCAAAAATGAACAATAATTGCACACGGGTTACATTTGTATAAAACATAACCTGTGTGCAATCTGTCTACAAATAATTTGATTTCGCAAAAGCATTGGCAATTATGGACTTACATTAACTTAGCCCATTCATTTTTATTAAGCCTTCTCAATCCATCAAAAATTGGATATTCACCAAAGAACACAACGCTTATAAATTCTTCTTTATGTCTGTCTAAAATTTCATCTAATTGTTTATCCGGAGCACGCCTGCCTGGCTACAACGCATAAATTAGTCTTTTTATAAATAGGTTTAGAAAAAAATCTCCTGTAACATTATTTTTATTCTATCACAAAAGACTTTTTTAAAATGGCTTTGAGCGTGCTACTGTTAAGCATCTGTATTCCGAACCGAAACGCTGTTTTTCTTCTTCCGTTTCAGTTGGTCTGACAGCGCAATAGAAGTGCCATAACATACCTTCATTATATATAATACATGGCTTGTGTGCATGAGTTGAATCAATGTCCCCCGACTTGCCGACAGTAATTATAGGTTCAGAGCATTTTTCCCAATGCTTCATATCATAACTAATTGCAACACCTTCTTGTGCGTGATGAGCATCAAATCCGCAATAAAACATAACCCAGCGATTTTTTTTACTGTCAAAGAGTACGTGTTGACCGCAAGAAAAATAACTGTCCCAATGATTTGGAGTAACCTTTAAAACGGGATTATTCTCATAACGCTTCCAGCCTCGCAATGAGTCCGAGAATGCCATTCCGACCTGCTCATGCCAAGGCCAATCACCTTTTTCTTTTCCGTTATAGTACAATATATACTTGCCGTCATGCGGAACAATCCATGTCGAGTATAGTCCTCCTCCATCCCAACGACCGGCAATATCTTTTTCAAATACCGGCTCCGGCTCGCAATGCCATTCGAGTAAATTCTCGTCCGTTGTCCATGCCAATCCGTTTGCTGCCGCTCCGACCTCATATCCGACACCGGGATAAGCGTGATAAAACATCCAATATTTTCCGTCATATTTTATAAGTTCACGGTTTCCGTAAAGGTCTATATCACAAAGCAACGATGAAATTGCTCTGCCGCTGTTATCCCACGCTCTGCCCGAACCCGCATCAAGAACAACTCCTTTTTTCTCCCAATGAAGAAGGTCATCGGACACTGCCATAGCTGTACGATAGCCCTTACCGTCAAATCCTATATAAAAACAATAAAACTTTCCGTTATGTCGGCAAATTCGCATATTATCTACTCCGAATTGGTCAAATGCTCCCTCTTCGCCTGATGGTGCAAGAATAGGGGAACAATATTTGTAGGGTGTGATATAATCGTTAAATTTATCTTGTGATTTATACATTTTACAATACCTCTTTTTCATTTATTTTTCTTTTTGATGTATTTTCATTGCTTGCCGCAAAATCCTTATCCGCAAGAGCAGAGAATTTTTTAATCAAATATATTTCCTTCGGCACATACGGATTCAGGCTCGGACGATATAAATCGTGAAACCATTTTGAAAAATCAAAATCCCAATTAAGATATGCATCCGGATTATCTTTATAATTATACCACACACTGTTATGCGGCTCGTAGGTTTGATATTTTCCGGCAACGAAGCCCCAACAATAACAGCCTATCTTTTCAAGGAAGTAAAGCGGAAACATTTCTTCAACCGTATTTTTGCTACATCTTGCAAGCCACTCGGTATTAATTACAGGTCTTCCGAGCTTTTTCAGCAAATGCATTTCTTCAATATTATTTTCATAATTATTATAGTTGTGATATGTTATAATATCAGAATTTTCCAATCCTATCTTTTCAATATCCAAAAGATTATCAAAGTTAATCGTCTGTGACCATATACCGACTGTTAAAGGTTGAATGGGATCGATATTTCTTATTATTTCAAAAAACTTCATCATATGAGGCAGAGACATGGATTTTCTGTTTGAATTTCCCGGTTCGTTAAACACATCCCAAATAATAATTCTTTCATCATCCTTGTATTTTGTCACGATTTCACGCACAAATTCATAATATTTCTCTGCATATTCAGGCTCGTCAAGAAGCGAATAGCCCGCGCCGTTGATTACGCCGTGCTGCGATACCTTGCGTCCGCCGTGGTAACCCCAATCAACGTGCTGTTCACCCAAATTCATACGCTTTAACGCTTCCTCCTTAGGCGGCATACAGTCATTTCCGAGGACAACCATACAGGAAATTCCGTTTTTATGAGCCTCTTCAATATAGCGTTCAAAGCGTTCCATAAAACCATTATGTTCCTTTAGCCAAACAATAAATTCAGGAATGATTCTTATTGAGTTAAATCCGGTTTCCTTAGGCATATAGGACTTGAACACCATACGCCTTAAATTTATAAAATAATATTCTTTTAGGCTTGTCGTCCTTGATGGGCGTCAGCCCACCTTCGTCCTTCGCACCTAAAATTTATAATATTTTATTAAATTTAAGGTCGAAGAGTTTAAAATGATGAATTTATTGCAAGAAAAGGAAAAAGGTGCAGGGAATACTTGCTGTATTTTCAAGCCTTTTGACGCATTATTGTGATAAATTCACATTTCAAACCGCATGGGGTTCGAGTCCTATATGCCTAACCAATTTAAGCTCGCGCTTGGTTGTTTCAAATCGCTCCTCAAAACCGTATTCCTGCCACTGGTCGACACGATTTGCACAATCACTGCTCATAAAATTACAACCTCTTATCCACGGTCTTTGGTTATACCATTTCCAAACCTTTTCCTCGCTCCATTTTGTTCCCAAGTTTCTCACTCCTCATTAAATTTAAATATTTTTATCATACCTAATGCCGCTGCTTTCTCTGCCATTTCATCGGATACGCATATAATTTTCCCGCTTATACAACAGCTTAATATTTCATACATTGCTTTTTTTATCTGCCGTTTGCCACCGATAACAACGTTTTTGGGTTTCAGCTTTATAATTTCCAAAATTTCTTCACAAAGCACAACCCCCATAAAAAAGCTGTACACCTCATCAGTCGTTCTTGAAAAGATATTATTTAACACTCTGACCTTAAATAATGCCTTATTTATTCCGTTTTCTTTGCAGTATTCAAAGCCTTTCATTAAATACTCATTATTCAAAACAGCATTTTCCAAGTCAACGGCATCTTTTAAAATCGTATACTGAGAAACGGCAGCAATAATCTCGCCTGTCAGCATTGTCGAAAAATTGGTTATTTTCCCCTCATTATCCGTCATTATTATTTTGGAATGTGAACCGGGCAGAATATAAACACAATCTCCGTATATGCTGTCCGCAATACCCATAAGCTCAGTTTCCTCTCCGCGCATCATATCTGCGTCTTCAAAACTTTTGCAGTCTGTTTTTACACCGCGTACAAGCACAAACGGTATATCGGACAATTCACTTATCACCGTTTCAACCATACTTCCGTGCAGTTCCTTTATCCCAACAGGTGTCTTTATATGCTCAAGAGTATAGATTCCATATTCGGAGGTAAGCATTCCGGACGCAAGTATTCTCTGTATTTCAAAACTTTGCATATTGTTTCTTCTCAAAATTTTGTCAATTCCGTCCTTTATTGTGCTTTTCAGGATATTTTTATTATTAATGCTCTTTCCGGCTCCCACATTGTATTTTATGGTGTCGACAATATTCCCGTTCACAACAAGGCTTATTCTTGTATTTGTTGTTCCTCCGTCAATAGCTATATAATTTATCATATCTTCACCGCCGATACATATTTTTTTGCAAGCTCGGTTATTTCTTCATAATTGTTTTCATCAACAAGCTTTTTCGAAACAATATTGGAGCCTATTCCAAAACCGCATACGCCTGCCCGTAAATATTCAGAAAGGTTGTTTTCATTAACTCCTCCCACTGCCAATAACCTAATGTGTGAAAGCGGTGCTTTTATCGCTTTCACATAGTCCGCACCTAAATTTGTAATAGGAAACAGCTTCACAAAATCCGCTCCGCTTCTATGTGCAACCTGAATTTCGCTCGGTGTCAAAGCACCCGGAATCGACACCATTCCAAGTTCTTTTGTCCTTTGAATAACACAGGGATTTGTATCCGGAGAAATTATAAATTTCCCTCCCGCTTCTTTTGTAAGCTCAACCTGCCTTTCATTAAGAACGGTTCCCGCACCGATATAAATTTTGTTCTCAAAATGTTCTGACAGCATTTTAATGTTTTCGGCGTTTTTTTCATCTGAAACTCTTCCGTCTGCGCTGTATGTAAGCTCCAAAAAGCGTATACCTCCGCTGTACATTGCCTCGACAAGAGGTATAAGCTTTTCACTCGCTATACCTCTGAGTATTACTATTATTTTTTCATTTTCTATTGATTTGATTAATTTATCATTCATCTTTCCATAGCTCTCTTTCTATGTTAGGTGTAAGCTGCGCCAGCATCCCGCCGTCAACCACCAATTCTGCACCTGTTGTATTTTTTGAAGCATCGCTTGCAAAATACCATACTGCGTTTGCAATATCGGTAAAATCAGCTATATCCTCAATAGGTGTATAGTTGGAAAGATAATATTTGCAGTTATTGACATTGTTTTCCCACCGCTCGGTTTTAATCATTCCCGGTAGGACACAGTTTGAGCGTATACCATATTTTCCCCAATCAACAGCAAAGGATTTCGACATAGCAAGTATCGCGCTCTTTGACGAGCAGTAGGCGCAGCGGTTTTCCGTAACGCGCAGAGCGGAATTTGATGTGATAAACACAATTGAACCTCTGTGTACCGTCTTCATCTGCTTTGCCGCCTCTCTTGCCATCATAAAATTCCATACGACATTTATTTTGTACACGCCCATAAAATCCTCAATATCCACCGAAAGACTTTCCTGTCCTATTCCTAAGTTTGCTGCGTTTAAAACAATGCTGTCAACTCTGAATCCGTTTTTTTCAATATCCGCAAAGATTTCACATACCTCGTCCTGCTCAAAGCTCAATGTTTGATATCCCTTTGCGTAAACTCCGTATTTTTCAGATATTGCCTTTGCCGCATCATTTGCTTTGCTCTTATCGCGGCCGCTTACAAAAACATTGTATCCCTCTTTAGCAAACCGCTCGGCAACAGCATAGCCCGTGCCGTAACAGCCGCCTGTTACAAAAACTGATTTATTCATAATTCACCTTACCAATCTGCATTGCTGCCGTCTTCATAATACTGTCGCGGAGTTGTCCATTTTCCGTCATATATCTTATCCTTTAATGCTTCCTCATCAAGCTCAACGCCGAGTCCCGGCTTTGTCGGAACATCAATATATCCGTCCTTTATAACAAACGGCTCCTTTATGTAGCCAACACCTAAATCGGACTTGTCGGGATTGCCCGGGTGTTCCTGTACAAGGAAGTTAGGTATGCTTGCGTCAAGCTGAATACATGAGGCAAGCGATATAGGGCCGAGGGGATTGTGCGGAGCAACCGAACCGTAATACATCTCAATCATTGCCGCAAGCTTTCTGCCCTCATAAATTCCTCCCACATGGCATATGTCCGGCTGAATAATGCTCACCGCCTGCTTTTCGATAAGCTCTCTGTACTGCCACTTTCCGAAAAGTCTTTCTCCAGCCGCAATGGGAACTGTTGTTTTATGTGCGATATTTACCATACAGTCAACATTCTCAGGCAGACACGGTTCTTCTATGAACATAGGACTATACGGCTTAAGTCTTTCAATAAGAATATTTGCGACAGCAGGCGAAACACGTCCGTGAAAATCAATGGCTAAGTCCACATTGTTTCCTATTCTTTCACGAACCTTAGCAAATCTCTCGATATGCTTTTCGATGTTTGCCGGGTTTTCAACTGCTTTTATCGGCGGTATTATTGAGTATTTAAGAGCAGTATAGCCCTCCTTAAGCCTTTCATCCGCAATGTCAAGCATTTCATCGATAGAAAACTCGCCGACAACAGCCGTCCTCTTTATATGCGTATACATTCTTATCTTATCTCTGCATCTGCCGCCCAACATTTCATATACGGGGCAGTTATAGTACTTACCCTTGATGTCCCACATCGCCTGCTCAATTCCGCTGATTGCCGAAAGCATAAGTGGACCACCTCTGTAAAAGCCGCCGCGGTAAAGTGCCTGAATATGATGTTCTATACGCATCGGATCTTTGCCTATAAGATAGTCCTCAAACTCCTTTATGACTGCTTCAACCGCCGTGCAATGCCCCTCTAAAACCGGCTCCCCAAGACCGTAAATATCGGTGTCGGTATGCATTTTTAAAAACATCCATCTCGGCTTTACCTTAATTACTTCAAGTCGTGTAATTTTCATAAATATTCTCCTCTATAAGTTAATTTCTTTATAAAATTCCGGTATTACTTTATTTTCATATCCGAATTTATTCATATCCAAATCATCAAACAAACCGCAGTGCAAGGGGATAGCTTTTGCACCTATCTGTTCGCAAAAGCGTTTTCCATCTTCCATATTCATATTGTTTCCACGCCCATTTATCGGTAAAAATACATAATCTATTCCTTCGGGCAAGTCAGAAAAGATGTTCTTATTATACAGAGTGTCACCCGTGACATAGTACTTTTTACCCTCCGCCTCCATAACAAATCCGATTGCATTTTCATCGGAATGCTCCGCCTTGACGGCTGTGAATTTTACATTACCTTCAGTCCATTCACTATGGCGGTTAAACATCACATAATTATTATTCCCCCCAAACCTTGCGCGCACCGTATTCCACGCGTTACCGGACGCAAGCACCAACATATTGCTGCTTTGTGTAATGAAATGCTTTAGGGTATCGGGATCCGTATGGTCAAGATGATTGTGCGTCAATACTATTATATCGGGCTTTATATCGAAAAAGCTTTTATCAACAGGGACTCGCCGCTTATTCTGCGGCTCGATTTTTTCAACGCTGTCCGACAGATAAGGATCGACCATTATTATTTTATTTTCCGCTTCAAAAAGAAGTCCTGCCTGTCCGAGCCATATAATCCTCATATAATTTCATCCTCCTTTAAGTAAATTTTTGATATGTATTCCTTTGACGAATGTGGCGCTATGCTGTCAAATCCCGAATATGCACGGTCAAACGGTGAGTTTTGACAGTTTGCCATACACGTCATAGGCTCAAGACAGATATAAGTGTCAGCGCTTCCGTTATAAAAAAGCCGCCATCCGAATTTTTCGTCATTTTCGTACATAAGCTTTATTCCTTGCTTTATCTCTTTTAATTCAATTTGTCCGCCTTTTTTCGTTCTGTAGTGTCTGCTAATAACTTTTTCAAGCGGCATAAACTCACCGCTGTTAATTTTTTCATCAACATCATCATATGATAAAAGTCGTCCTGTCGGCAGATAATTTCTATCTCTCTCTATTTTATTTCCGATTTCAGCATAAAGCCGTACATCCTCCGCCGATGCACCCTCAAGAAAAGGAACATTAAAGGTTGTATGAAAACCGAGAAAATTCGGCATATTCTCCTCCGAGAGATTAGTGATTTTTGTTCTTTGCTCTAAACCGCCCGCAGAAAGTTTGTAGGTCATTTCAATGCGGAAGCTGTGCGGAAAATCAGGATACGACTTTTCAAAAACACATTTTACAAAGCATGTATCACCTTCCGTTATTTCAAACTCCATTTCATGCAGCATACCGTGCAGATGACAATTTGTTCCCGGCTCATTTATCGGAAATTTATATATCTTACCCTCAAATTCAAAGCAGCCTCCTGATATTCTGTTTGCCGGATAAAGTATTGGCATACCATATAAATACGGATTGTCAAGTACTCCCGATTTATTCGGCTCTCTTAAAATTATAGCATTGTATTTTGAGTTCCTTAAGCTTATGCAGTTAGCGCCTCTATCGGAATTTATAAGGGCAGTATAATCGCCGGCTTGTAATTTTACTATCATTTTTTATCCTCTTTACATAAATATTTTTTTGGATATGAATTCTATTAAATCCTCTGTTTCTGATATTTTAATTAATTTATAATATATCAAAAATAATTGATTATTCAATACAAAATAATGACTCATTTAAGGAAATAAAGTTTAAAAAATTGACATTTAATTGATTCTATGATACAATATGACAGAAAAGAGGAATTACAGATATGAATATTATTGATTTAGAAACACCAACTAACACCGAAAAACACTTCGCCCCTGAAACAGATAATTTGCATCCATTTTATATTACAGAATATGGAAAAACCTTCCGAAACATACCATGTTACCAGCTGCGTATGGATTCGCCGATAGGATGCGCACAGTATGTCATTTCGGGCTCAGGCATAATTATATGCAACAATAATATCTATACAGTGCATAAGGGCGACACCTTTCTTCTTCCGGAAGGAACTAATCAGATATATTACTCAAACCCCGATAATCAATTCGAAAGAATATGGATAAATTTTAAGGGTGAGTTAGCACAATCACTTCTTGATATATACAATCTCAATGATGCGGTTGTTTTCAAAAATGTCAATACTCTTGATATATTTACGGAAATACACGAAAAATGTAAAAAGCTGCACGATTCGGCAGAATATAAAAACCAAACCTCGCAGCTTTTTTTAAAGCTTATTCAATTTCTTGCGGATAATAAACAAACGACAAATGATACAACAAGTGACATTGAACAAATACGTCTGTACATTGACTGCAACATCACGGAAAATATAAAAATTTCCGATATTGCACAAAACTTTTCGTTTTCACAAGAACATATAATCCGTATTTTCAAGAAAAACTACGGAATAACTCCTCATAGGTATATTCTGGAGTCCAAAATACGTCTTGCAATGATAATGCTTAAAATGACTGATATGCGTATAGATGAAATTGCCGAAAAACTCAGTTTTTCAGACTCTCATCATTTTTCAACACAGTTTAAAAGGCTGATGGGCTACAAGCCGTCCTTATATCGCAGCAGCTGAGGCTATTCAGAACACTCAGTTGAACCGGTGGCTTGCACCAACTCCTAAATAAAATACTATATTCAAACAGATACAGGTAATCCCTTATGATATTCCTGTTTCCGTTAGGCAGAATACTGCGTTTAATATATTAAAACCTCTTTGTTTGTTCCGTAAAAAATATCGTCATTGTTACTCATCATTTTGCAAAATTCTTCAAACTGTTCCCAACGTTCGGGATTTAAATTGAATGTTGCTTTAAGGTTATATTTATTAAAAATTTCAATAAGACGAATGTCCTGCGTTACTCCGTCATCATAGCTGAATGTAAGTGCTTTTTTCTTTCCGTTAAACATAGTTATCTCATTTAATTCCTTTCATAAATCCAACATTGCTTTTTACTTTGAAACCATAT
>CACYTW010000027.1 GCA_902777435.1 uncultured Ruminococcus sp.
AATATTGATGTATCTTCGCAAAAACAACAATATTAAGACAGAGGTATCAATTGATGAACCTTTAAACGTGGATTGGGACGGAAATGAGTTGCTTTTATCAGATATTCTTGGAACAGACGAAGATGTTACACATCGTGCTTTGGACGAAGAAACAGACAGACAACTGCTTAAAATTGCACTAAATCGTCTGTCAGACAGAGAACGCAACATAATGGAACTGAGATTTGGCATAGGCAGAGGAGGCAATGAGAAAACTCAAAAAGAGGTTGCTGATATGTTAGGTATCTCTCAATCATATATTTCAAGACTTGAAAAAAGGATTATTGTCAGATTGAGAAAGGATATGGACAGAATGATAAATGGTTGTTAGTATATTATGTAATTCGGTCAAGTAGGTGTTGCATATTAATATGTAAAAATATCTATATGGAATGGAGCTTAAAATAAATATGAATTGCGATCATACCCTTAGTAATGTTTCAAAAGAATATTTAAGCGGATACTATGACATACTTGACAGAATGACAGAGAGAATGAACGGAGCGGAACTTAGAAACAGTATTTCGTACAACTTTGTTGCACAGATGCTTCCCCATTGCAATGCAGGAATAGAAATGTCGAAAAATATACTTAGATTTACCACATTTTTACCGCTTCAGTACATTGCGGATGAAATAATATGTGACAACCGAAGGGTTGTTGAAAATATGAAAAATGCAGTGCCGAAGTGTCTTGAGTTTGCAAACAGTAATGCTGATATAACTGTGTATCAACACAGAACCGCGAAAATTATAAAGTGTATGACACAGCGAATGGAGAGAACGTATGCGGGCAACAGAATAAATATAAATTATTTAAAAGAGATGATACCTCACGGAAAGGGAGCAGTGAATATATCAAAAAATGCTTTGGAGTATGATTTATACCCCGGACTTAAATGTATGATTGAAGAGATGGTTGTAAGGCAAGAAAAAAGCATTACAAGAATGGAACATATGCTGAGAACAGTCGGTTGTTAAAAAATTTATTTTTTATGAATATTATTCAAAAATTTGCTCAAAATAGTAATGAACAAATGAAAAGGAAAAAATAAATAATCAAAAAAAATTTTTAGGAGGAACTTAAAATGTCAAACAACAAGAACAACAAGAACAACAACCAGGAGAACAACCAAAACAACAATCAGAACAACAATAAAAACAATCAGAACAATAACCAGAACCAAAAGTAAGAAATTAAATATTTTCAAAAGGGCTGTTGAAAACAGCCTTTTTGATTACATATTTCCCGTGCTTGAATATCTTTCAAGGCTAAAAAAAGAAAAGCGATTTATAATAATAAGTGAGAAAACATTTTCTTACGAGGTGAATATGAATACGGAAAAATACAAGAATAAAAGACTTTTAAATAAATTGCTTGTTTGCTTACTTCTTGTTTCGGTATTTGCCCTCAGTTTAACGGTTTTCGCACAAAATCTTATTCCTTGCGGAAAAACGGTTGGTATAACCGTAACAACAAAAGGTGTCCGTGTTATAGATACTGCTGAATTTAAAGACTCTGACGGAAACACGGCTTCGCCTGCGGCAGATGCAGGAATTGTATCAGGAGATATTCTGCTTAGTATAAACGGAAAAGATATTTTATCGTCAACTTCGCTGGCTGAACTTACAGACGAGTTTGGAGATAAAAAGTTAAGCCTTGTTTATCTGCGAGGCGGTGAAGAAAAATCCGTGTCGGTAAATGCAAAAAATTCAGAGGACGGACATTACAGACTTGGAGTATGGATAAAAGACTTTGAGTCAGGAATAGGGACTTTGACCTATATTAATCCGGAAACAAAAGAGTTCGGTGCTCTCGGTCACGGAATTTGTTATACCGAAAACGAGATATCCGATATTAGCGGAGGAAGTATATTGAACGCTCAAATCACTTCGGTTAAACGTGGGGAAAGAGGTGTTCCCGGTGAACTTATGGGAATTTTTGCCGATGATTCAACTGTTCTCGGCGAGGTTACAGAGAATACTGAAAGAGGAATTTTCGGAAAAGCGAACGATAACCTGCTAAGCGAGTTTTCAAATAATGTTGTTGAAACTGCGAACAGAGGTGAAGTGGTTGAGGGCGATGCAACCATTCTCTCCAATGTTGAGGGAAGTGAGGTATGCGAATATGAAGCAAGGATTGTTAAAATCAATGATGATGAAACAAACACAAAGGGATTAATAATAAAAATTACGGATAAAAGACTGCTTGAAAAAACAGGCGGTATAGTCCAGGGTATGTCCGGTAGTCCCATATTGCAAAATGGCAAATTGGTTGGAGCGGTTACCCACGTTTTTGTGAATGACCCAACACGTGGCTATGGCATATTTATAGAGAATATGCTTGCCAAATAATTAAAATGCTCACCTAAATTTTATGGGTGAGCATTTTTATGGATTTTAGGTACATAGGCTCCATATATAGTGAACCGCCAATCCTCTCGTCACGCTTTGCGTGCCACCCTCCTTTACACAAGGAGGGCTTTGCGGGACGATGTGGGCATCGTCCCCTACGGATGTGCAAGGAGGGCTTTTAGTAAAATTATTCACAATAATAATATGTAATTTATGTTATAGGCAATGGAGCCTATTATGCGTTCTTATTTTTGACATAGTCGCTGGGTGACATTCCGAAGTTTGATTTAAATGAAACATAGAAGTTCGACAGCGAATTAAAACCTGATAAAAAGCAGGCATCTTTGACGGAACAGTTGTTTTTAAGCAACGCCTTTGCGTGATTAAGACGAAGGCGTGTCAATGTTTTAATATATGACTCACCTGTTGTTTTTTTAAATATTTCGCTGAAATATGTGGGGTTGTAGCCTGCCTTTTGGGCAATCATTTTCATTGTTATATTTTCCCTGAAGTTAAGCTCCATAAATATAATTGCTTTTTTTACACCTGCACAAATTTCAGTGTTTGAATAATATAAATCAGATAATTGCTCGTTGTCGTTTTTGCGAAAAATACAGCTCAAAATATATTCAAGTAACTGCTTTTGACAATCGCCGTTTACTTTAAGTTCGTGTTCTAATAAAGATACGGCATATTTTATATTTTTATATTCTTCGTCTGATAATACATAGTCCCTTTTGATTTTTGATGAAACAATGGTCGCAAGATTTTTTTCACTTATCATATTTGAGTCAAAAGAAATATTAATAAGTTTAATATTGCGGTCTGCTTTGACATAATGAAAATCAGTAGGCGAAACAAGCAGTACGTGTTTTTTGTAAATATTATACTTTTTATCATTGATAATCTGGGTGCCTGAACCCTCTGTAATGATTTCAATTTCAAAGAATTTATGCCAATGAATAGGATAATCATTTACAACAATGTGTCTTTCAATGCTTAAATGCTCGTTGTTGTCTATTGATAGTCGTTTCATTTTGTCTTTTACACCGCCTTTTTACTATTTATCTCAATTATATAAGTTTTTTTATGATTTGTAAATAAAAAACCGAAAAAATTAAAGATTTTTCTTTAAATATTGGTTGAAATAAATTATAAAATGTATATAATTAAATTGTAATGCTGTAATTGTAAATTGAACAGAGGTTTAAGCTATGTATTTATTAGGATTTGATATAGGCGGTACAAAATGTGCTGTATCTACCGCAAGGTGTGAGGGCAGTAGCTTAGAAATTCTTGAAAAAAGAAAATGCCCGACAGAAAAGATATCGCCATACAAAATGATTGAAAAACTTATTTCTATGGCTGACAGTATTTTAGAGTCCAAGCCCGATAAAATCGGTATATCTTGCGGTGGACCTCTCGACTCAAAAAAAGGGCTTATATTAAGCCCACCAAATCTTTTGGGTTGGGATAACATTGAGATAGTAAAAACGATACAAGAACATTATAATGTGCCTGTATTCTTGCAGAATGATGCAAATGCCTGTGCCGTTGCGGAATGGAAATTCGGTGCAGGCGTAGGAAAGAACAATCTTGTCTTTCTTACTTTTGGAACAGGACTCGGAGCGGGCATTATACTTGACGGCAAGCTGTACAGCGGAACAAACGATAATGCAGGTGAGGTAGGTCATATCAGACTTGATAACTATGGACCTGTCGGCTTTGGAAAAACAGGTTCTTTTGAAGGTTTTTGCAGCGGAGGAGGTATAGCTCAGCTTGGCAAAATCAAAGCTTTAGAAAAGAAACAGATGGGTGAAGTACCTATGTACTGCAATGGTGAAGAAATAACAGCAAAGAGCATTGCTGAGGCAGCCGATAAGGGAGATAAAACCGCGTTAGAGGTATTTGAGATAAGTGGCAGGTATCTCGGTAAGGGGCTTTCGATTATCATTGATATTTTAAATCCTGAAATGATAATAATAGGCAGTGTGTTTGCGAGAAGCAAGCATCTGTTGCTAAATTCAGCACTCAAGGAAATCGAGAGGGAAAGTCTTGCGTCTTCTGCAAAATGCTGTAAGATTGTTCCGGCAAAACTCGGTGAACGTATAGGTGACTACGCGGCACTTTCTGTCGCAACGATAGGAGGATAAAAATGAAAGAATTATTGCAAAGATATTCCAATCTTACAAATTGTAAGGTGAGTATTGAAAAGTCTGTCGATATGATAATTAATACATACGAAAACGGCGGCAAGATATTAGTTTGCGGAAACGGCGGCAGTGCGGCTGATTGTGAGCATATCGTCGGCGAACTTATGAAGGGTTTTTTAAGCCACAGAGAAGTAACTGATGAGCGTATTCCTGAAGATATAAGAAAAAATCTGCAAGGCTCATTGCCTGCGATTTCTATTCCGTCACAATGTGCAATATTGTCGGCTTTTATAAATGATGTAGAGCCGTCAATGGCATATGCGCAGATGGTGTACGGATATGCAAAGGAAAATGATTTACTTATATGTATTTCCACATCGGGCAATTCTAAAAACGTCGTAAATGCGGCTGAGGTTGCAAAGGCAATGAATATTAAAACTATTGCTATGACAGGTGATAGGGACAGTTTGTTGTCAAATATATGTGATGTAACAATACAGGTGCCTGAAACAGAAACATACAAAATTCAGGAATTACACTTGCCTGTATATCACTACCTATGTGCAGAAACAGAAAAACATTTTTTTAATAAATAGAAAGAAGGATTGATAATAATGAAATTATTTATTGACACAGCAAATGTTGAAGAAATTAAAATGGCAAACGATTTAGGAGTTATCTGCGGAGTAACCACAAATCCGTCACTTATCGCAAAAGAGGGCAGAGATTTTAAAACAGTTGTAAAAGAGATAACAGATATTGTTGATGGTCCTATCAGCGCTGAGGTTATAAGCCCTGAAAGCGATAAAATGATAGAAGAGGCAGAAGAACTTTCTAAGATACACAAGAATATTATAATAAAAATACCTATGACAGCAGAAGGCTTGAAAGCTGTAAATGTTTTATCTAAAAAGGGTATAAAGACAAACGTAACATTGATATTCTCACCGGCACAGGCATTATTGGCCGCTAAAGCAGGTGCAACATACGTAAGCCCGTTTGTGGGCAGACTTGATGATATTTCCGATGATGGCGTTGAGCTTGTCGAGAACATTGTTTCGATTTTTGAAACACATTGCATAGAAACAGAGATAATCGCAGCAAGCATAAGAAGTCCTCAGGATGTTGTTCGCTGTGCACTTGCAGGCTCTGATATTGCAACAGTTCCTTACAAGGTAATCAAGGCTATGATTGAGCATCCTTTAACAGATAAGGGTATAGAAAAATTCAACGCAGATTGGGCGTCTTTAAAATAGTATTTTAAGAATAATAATCAGAATGAGGGCTTTTGCATTTGCAAAGGCCCTCATTTTTTAGTGCTTTATACCATAATTCCTATAATGAAAATAATGTCGAAAAATCAGGTGGAAAAAATTTCCATAATTTTGCCAAAAACTATTGACAAAATTTGTAAATTGAGTTTATAATATATACATAAAATAAATAAAAAAACAAAGGAGTACATAAAATGATGAATAACAAAGAAAAGTATAGGGTTTTAATAGCGGATGATGACAGAGATTTTGTCAATGCTTTGTCGGCGGCAGTGTCCAAGAGAAATGATTTAGAGCTTGTAGGAACAGCGGGAGATGGTTTGGAAACAATAAATATGATAGAGCTTACAAATCCTGATATTGTTGTTCTTGATATGGTAATGCCAAATCTTGACGGAATGGGAGTTTTAGAGAGGTCTAATCCGAATTTCAAGAAAAATTCACCGTCATTTATATTGGTAAGTGCGGTAGTAAGTGAGAAAATTGCGGCACACGCCATATCGTTAGGTGCCGACTATTTTGTGAGAAAGCCTCTTGATATAGAATCATTGGTTGATATTATGCTGATGTTTGCTAAGAGCAATACAAACACAACTGATAAAATAAGTGCAGGATCAGACCTTAAGGTTGTTAAAAAGCAGGACTCATTACCTGACATAGAAATGATGGTTACCGACATCATACACGAGATAGGAATACCTGCACATATAAAGGGTTATCAGTATTTAAGATTTGCCATAATAATGGTAATAGATGATTTGGATATTATAAACTCTATAACTAAGGAACTGTATCCCACTGTAGCCAAAGAATTTAACACGACACCAAGCCGTGTAGAGCGTGCTATACGTCACGCAATAGAGGTTGCCTGGGACAGAGGAGATACAGATGTATTAAATTCCTTCTTTGGTTATACAATTGCCAACAGCAAGGGTAAGCCTACGAACTCAGAATTTATTGCGATGATTGCGGATAAGTTAAGGCTTCAAATGAAAACTGCATAATAAAATTGGGTGTGCAATTTCTGCGCACCCTTTATCATTAATCGCTAAGAGCTTTTATTATAACGTCAAGGTTATTTTTCATAGCGTTAAGATAGGTAAGTCCATCATCTATATCCTTGCTTGTAACGGATTGAAGTGAGTTTATATACAAGATGTCCTGATTTTTTGAATTTGTATTGTTTATTACAGATTTTGCAATATCGGTATTGCTGTTTTCGAGGACGATAACATATTTGAGTCCGTATTCGTCAACCTTTGAGGATAGCTCTAATATTTTATTAAAGCTTGCATCTGTTTCAGAGGAACATCCGCTAAAAGGCTTGAAACATTCCAATGAATAGTCTTTTGCCAAATATATCAATGGAAATCTGTCGGCAACTACAAGTTGAGATTTGATGCATTCAGCAATTTTTTGTGCATAGTCAGTGTTAAGGCTTTCAATTTCAGAAACATATTTTTGAGTATTCGATTTTATCCTATCTGAATGTTTGGGCAAAAGTTCGCACAATCTATCTGAGATAGAAGAACACAGAGCTTGTGCGTTGTTAAGAGATAACCATATATGTTCGTCATATTCGGAATTGCTGTGTTCTTCCTCACCATCGTGATGGTGATGTTCTTCATCTTCCGCACACAACAGATTGCCGTCTAAATGCGACATCATATCAAATACAGACTTGTCTGATTTGTTTGCCTTATCTACGACTTCAAGAATTGTATAGTCGGAGGAACCACCCACATATATAAGCAAATCACACTCATTTATATTTACAATATCCTGGGCAGATGGCTGATAGTTGTGTAAGTCTGCACCGCTTTTCAAAAGATAATCAACTTCAATTCCGTCAATGTCTGTAACCATATTTTTAACCCAATCATATTGCGAAAATGTAGTGCAAAGTATTTTAAACGACGATTTGTCAGCCGTGTTCTGATATGAGCAAGATGTGCTGAACATAAGTACAATCGTCATTATTAAAACGTAAATAATTTTTTTGTTAATATGCATTTATAAATCTCCTTAAACCATTTCTTGTAATTTGCGAATTACTCTCATATTATACACTTTGTATACCAAAAGTTCAAGAGCAAAAGTGCATATATATTAATAAAATTAAAACCCCTGCAATATGCGACAGAGTTTTTTGGAAAAGCCGAACAATTTAGATATCCCAGCGCCGCAGGCGCAGGGCTCCCCAAAAGCCCCAGCGAAGCGGACTTTTGGGGAAAAGGAGGAACGACGGAGCGTGTAACTGATTTTTCTTATACAAAGAAAAATCGGAACGAAGCAAAGTCCGTTCCGACGTGGTATGCCTGATGCGATTCGAACGCACGACCTTCAGAGTCGGAGTCTGACACTCTATCCAACTGAGCTACAGGCACAAATAACATATATAATATTATCATAGATTTTAGAAAATTTCAAGTACATATTTTATATTAGAGTGATAGTATAAGGGCACCCTTACGATTCGCAAAGTTCAAAATAATTTTTCATTGCAGTTGGGCTTGGCAACTGTATGGGCTTTGGGCAATTATTCAATTAAATTATTTTGAATTTGCCAATTGTTAAACATTTCAACCGACACTTAAGTCGTCTTACGGCTTTTGTTGACATATTTATATAAATTTGATATAATTCATCAAATAAGATGAGCAGGGTGATTACTTGAAAAAAATAACATTAAAAATAACAGAGGAGCTTTCGGGAAAGGATGTAAAACACATACTTTTCAAAAGGCTGAATATGTCAGCAAAGCTTGTGAAAAAGCTAAAGAATTATGATGAAGGATTGCTGTTGAATTCCGAAAGGGTGACAGTGAGAGCAATAGTTAAAACGGGAGATATTTTTGAAGTCAACATTCCTGGGGAGAAGTCTGAGAACATTGTGCCGAATGATATACCCATTGATGTAATATATGAGGACGAGGACATTTTGGCTGTCAATAAGCCATACAATATGCCGACACACCCATCAATACATCACTTCCATAACACACTTGCAAATGCTGTTGTGAATTATTACAAAGGCAATGATTTTGTTTTCAGAACAGTAAACAGGTTGGATAGAGATACAACGGGTATTGTTCTGATTGCAAAAAATCAATATTCGGCTGAACTGATGTGCAGACAGATACGAAATCGAGAGATAAAAAAGACATATCTTGCCATATGCTGCGGTGTTCCAAATCCTGCGTCAGGCACAATAGAGGCACCCATTAGGCGAATGAATGACAGTATTATCACAAGAATAGTGGCGGAGGATGGTCAGTATGCAAAGACGGACTATACAGTTCTGAAAAGTGAGAACGGCTGTTCGTTGGTTGAACTTACTCCACATACAGGCAGGACACATCAGATAAGGGTTCATATGGCTTATATCGGTAATCCTCTGTATGGCGATTTTATTTACGGGACAGAGGTTTCGGGGGAGAGAACACGGCTTCATTGTTCGTCCCTTGAGTTTGTTCACCCCACAAGCGGCATAGAGATAACTTTGACGGCGGATATTCCTGATGATTTCTTTATAAAATATGATTTTGGATGTTGACAAAGTTTAGCTGTGAGTGTAAAATGATACTATTAACTATTAAAAGTGCGGTGATATAATTGAAAAAAGCATTAAAGGCAGCATCAAAAATTTATATAAGACATTTGATACTTGTATTTATAACAATATTTATGGTTGTAGCGTTATTTAGTGTTACACAAAAGCACCCATATCTGTTCTCGACGATAACAACGCTTATATATGCGGCAACAATGTATGGTACCTGTTGGCACATAGGACATGACGATTCGAGAAAAATCCCGGGTTCTTTTCCCGACAAAACCATGCCTGTTAAGGTTGCGGCACTAACCGCTGTTGTACCGATTATTTTGTTGATAATCAGAGTAGCTGCACCGGATATCTGGCCTATTGATATACCTCTTGTAAAAGGCGAATGTGATTTCTTTATAGCAGGGTGTTTTGTTAAAGGAACGCCGGATATGATATACAGGATTTGGTATCTTCCTTTTGCATCCTTTGTGCCTTGCGGGAATTTTGCCTTATACATTGCAGAACTGTTTGTTTTGCCTGTATTGATTTTTACAGGATATTTTGTAGGTTTAACAAGATTTAGCATTTTAGAATTTATTAGTACAAAGCTTGTGTATGAAAATAAAAATAAGCAGAATAAGAAAGCAAAAAAATAAAATTATATTTAATATTTTAGCCCATATCATTTTCGGTATGGGCTTATTTGTTGGAATATTATCAATAAAATAAACATAGAATTATAATTGTGCCTTAAAAACAGGCGGATTGGAGATTGCTATGAAAAAAGTATTAATTGATAGTGTTCCTACATTGGAAGAAGAAATAAAAAAGTTAAGAAAAGTGCAAGAAGAATTTTCGCACTATACGCAAGAACAGGTTGACAAGATATTTTTTGCGGCGGCATCTGCGGCGAACAAAGCGAGAATTCCCCTTGCTAAAATGGCTGTCAGGGAAACAGGAATGGGTGTTGTAGAGGATAAAGTAATCAAGAATAACTATGCGGCAGAATATATATATAACGCGTACAAAGACACCAAGACCTGCGGCATTATAGAGGAGGATAGGATATATGGAATAAAAAGAATTGCGGAACCAATCGGAGTTATAGCGGCAGTTATACCTACAACTAATCCCACATCTACTGCAATATTTAAAACACTTATATCATTAAAGACGAGAAATGTAATCATAATATCACCGCATCCGAGAGCCAGGAACAGCACAATTGAGGCGGCAAGGATAGTGCTTGAGGCGGCTGTTGAGGCAGGCGCGCCTGATGGAATTATAAGTTGGATAGACGTACCCGGTCTTGAGCTTACCAATACTGTAATGAGAGAGGCGGATATAATTCTTGCAACGGGTGGACCGGGAATGGTAAAGGCGGCGTATTCAAGCGGAAAACCTGCGTTAGGCGTAGGGGCAGGCAATACACCTGCAATTATAGACGATACTGCTGACATAATTTTGGCTGTTAATTCTATTATTCATTCAAAGACCTTTGACAATGGTATGATATGTGCGTCTGAACAATCGGTAATTGTCCATAAGAATGTATATGATGATGTTAAAAGAGAATTTTTAACACGGGGTTGCTACTTTCTGAATAAAGACGAAATTCAAAAGGTGAGAAAGACAATATTAATAAACGGAGCGTTAAATGCTAAAATTGTCGGACAGTCAGCATATACGATTGCGGAGCTTGCAGGTGTAAAGGTGCCTGAGAATACAAAAATTCTTATTGGTGAGGTTGAGTCGGTGGAACTGTCAGAAGAATTTGCACACGAGAAGTTATCTCCTGTACTTGCAATGTATAAGGCAAAGGACATACGAGAAGCATTTGACAAGGCAGAGCATCTGATAGCAGACGGCGGATACGGACACACTTCATCAATTTATCTGAATGCTGTAACAGAAAAAGAAAAGATTGACGAATTTGCAGATAGAATGAAGACCTGTCGTATCCTCATAAATACCCCATCATCACACGGCGGAATTGGCGACTTATATAACTTTAAGCTTGCACCGTCACTTACGCTTGGTTGCGGAAGCTGGGGCGGAAATTCGGTGTCGGAAAACGTAGGAGTAAAGCATTTGATAAATATAAAAACAGTTGCCGAGAGGAGAGAAAATATGCTATGGTTCAGAGCACCTGAAAAGATATATATAAAAAAGGGATGTCTGCCTATTGCCCTTGATGAACTTAAAAACGTAATGGACAAGGAGAGAGCTTTTATCGTAACAGACAGCTTTTTATATAATAATGGTTATACAAAGCCGATAACAGATAAGCTGGATGAAATGGGAATAGTACATCAGACATTCTTTGATGTAGAACCTGACCCGACACTTGGTTGTGCAATGGAGGGTGCAAAGCAGATGACAGCATTTAAGCCTGATACAATAATAGCCCTTGGCGGTGGTTCGGCAATGGATGCGGCAAAGATAATGTGGGTGTTGTATGAGCATCCTGAGGCGGATTTTATGGATATGGCAATGCGCTTTATTGATATAAGAAAGCGAGTATACACCTTCCCTAAGATGGGAGATATGGCATACTTTATTGCTATACCGACTTCGGCAGGAACAGGCTCAGAGGTAACTCCCTTTGCGGTAATCACAGACGAAAAAACGGGCATAAAATATCCATTGGCAGATTACGAATTATTGCCTAAGATGGCAATAATAGATACAGACTTCCATATGTCAGCACCTAAGGGGCTGACGGCGGCATCAGGTATAGACGCACTCACCCACGCGTTAGAGGCATATGCGGCAATGCTTGCAACAGATTATACAGATAGCTTGGCGTTAAAGGCGTTAAAAATAATTTTTGAATATTTACCGAGAGCATACGAAAACGGACAGACAGACGTAGAGGCGAGAGAAAAAATGGCAAATGCGGCAACAATGTCAGGTATGGCATTTGCAAATGCGTTCTTAGGTGTATGTCACTCAATGGCACACAAGCTGGGAGCTTTCTTTCACCTGCCTCACGGTGTGGCAAATGCATTGATGATTGAGGAAGTAATAAGATTTAACGCAACAGATACACCTGCGAAGATGGGAACATTCTCACAGTATAGCCATCCGCACACACTTGCCCGTTATGCAGAGATTGCAGACTACCTGGGACTTGGCGGAAAGAGTGACACGGAGAAACTTGAAAACTTAATCAAGGCAATAAATGAACTTAAAGACATAGTTGGAATTAAAAAGACAATCAAGGATTATGGTGTAGATGAAAAAGACTTTTTGGAACGTCTTGACGAAATGACGGAGCAGGCGTTTGATGACCAATGCACAGGTGCTAATCCGCGTTATCCATTGATGAGTGAAATCAAGCAGATGTATCTCAATGCTTATTACGGAGGTGAAAATTAATGAGTATTGGTGAATTAATAGCTAAAAGAGCCGATAAAGAAATTTATCGCAACGGCGATAGGGCAATAAAGCTTTTCTATGATAATTATTCAAAGGCCAATATTCTAAATGAGGCTTTAAATCAGGCAAGAGTAGAAGAAATAGATGTCAATATTCCCAAACTCCTGGAAGTGAGCAAGATAGACGGCAAGTGGGCTATCACAGTTGAATATATCGAGGGTGTAACCTTAGAGCAGTTAATGAAAGAAAACCCCGATAAAACAGACGAATATCTTAGAAGAATGGTTGACCTGCAGGTTCAAATTCTTTCGCATAATGTTCCTATGCTTAACAAACTTAAGGATAAAATGCACAACAAAATCAAGCAGACGGGGCTTGATGCCACAACAAGGTATGAACTGCACACACGACTTGATGGGGTTCCTAAGCATAATAAGGTTTGCCACGGCGACTTTAATCCGTCAAATATTATTATTACACCTGATGACAAGGCGTATGTAATCGATTGGGCACACGTGACTCAAGGGAATGCCTCGGCTGATGCGGCAAGGACATATTTGCTGTTTTCAATTGCAGGGGAAACCGAAACAGCCGAGAAGTATCTTGAGCTTTTTTGCAAGAAAACGGATACAGCCAAACAGTATGTTCAAATGTGGATACCCATTGTTGCGGCTTCACAGCTTTCAAAAGGAATTGAGAGTGAAAGAGAGTTCTTGATGCGTTGGATAGACGTTGTTCAATACGAATAATGTAAAAAGTTGCAGGTGTTTTGCCTGATTATTCATTATTAATTTTGGTTTATGGACAGGCGTTACCGACTGTCAGTCAAAAAATATAAAATATTTTGAATAAAAAGCCCGATGCCCTGTTCCGACCTGCCGCTCCCGGTCAGCAATGAAGTTTTTATATTTTTTGGAAGTGTTTTGCTTGAATCATCCCCGTTGTGGCTTCGACGGATAAAAGCTCCCCTTTTTGACAATGGGGGAGCTGTCACCGTTAGATGTATGAGGTATTATTTTAGTTCCTGTTCAGTATCACTAAAATCTTGTGCAGAAAAAAATTCTTTTAAAGTAATTCCCATTCCATCACAAAGATACTTTATCGTTACAATTCCAGGGTTTTGGCTTTTCCCATATAAAATATTCTTTATTGTCGAAGGTGCTACTCCTGATTCGTTTGCCAACTTATTTATGGTCAGTCGCTTTTCATAACAGAGAGTCAATATTCTGTTTTTCACAGCAGAATACGTGTTCATACTGATTCTTCTCCCTTACATTATATTAATTCTTATATTGCAGCAGTTCTAGGTATAATTATAAACATTTTATATTGACAATATGGGCTATATATGATACAATATAGGCTATAAAAAGTCTATTAATAGAAGAGGTCACGTTATGAATACAACGAATGTGAAATATTATTCATATAATTATACTAAACATATAAAGAACGGAAATATTCTAAAAAAATTTTTCAAATATTTTAAAGTAACCGAAACATACTGTACAGCTTATTTTTCGTATGTTTCATCATTATATACACCATTTGTATATGAAGAATACATTAACAAAGCGTTATCAGACATATCAAATTGCTCAAATATTGATTCACAATGCTATTGTATACAACAGCTTGTTAACAGGCTTCAGACTTTTAATGATGATTTGTCAAATTCCAGAGACGAGTGGGTAAGGCTGTCTTTTTATATTTTTCTTCAATCAAAAACGTTTCTATCTTTTATTAAAAAATATAATATTACTGATGCCGAAATTTATAAAAACTTTTCTGACAGATATAATTCAATCTATGCAGATTATTGCAATTATATTAATATGATATTTGTATCTGATAAGGAATTTCAAGATGTATGTGATTTTTTATCAAGCCAATTTAATAAGTACAGAGCAGCAAAACGCGGTAACCCAATATTAAGGACTTTATCTGAATTTGCCGGTGGATTTCTTGGAGGTTATGTATCTGCTTCTTCCGGCTCGGATCTTTTAGAAAGTTTAAACCTCGGAGCGACACTTGGCGGTTGTTGTGAAGAGTTGTTTGATACATTCACATCCTCATCTCGTAGTGATAAAATAAACTGTTATGAAAATACCCTTGATATTATTATTACACAGATTCACTGTATTGTTGCAGGATTTAATGAGCATTTGACAGATATTAAGGGTGATTTAGATGAGTTAAACGCTGAAATGTCCTTTAATATCATAGAGTGGATGAAAATACAACCTCTGCGTAGAAAAGATATTATAGCTTTATTTAACGAACTAAACTGTATCAACATAACTTCTAATTCCGTTCGAAAAATTTTTAAATCACGTAAAAATGTTATGCAAATAATAAAGGAAAAAAGACTTTTATCTTTTTTTGACAGGCGAAGACTTTATAAACTGATAAACAAAGGTATATAAAGTTAATACAACATTTTATAATGGAGTTTAAAGTATTATGAAAAAAAGTATAAATAAAAATTTGTTAATAACCATTGCCGTCATTGTGTCTATATGTCTGATTATCACATTCTCACTTCTTGCCCCTGTATTTAAATACAGGTACGGACTCAAATGCCTTGAAGAAAAGGATTTTGATAGGGCAATAGATACATTCACAGCCTTGGGAGATTATAAGGACAGCAAAACACAGTTGAAAGAATCAAAATATCAATCTGGCATAGCTGACATAGAATCAAAGAATTTTGATGAGGCAATAAACACTTTTACATACCTTGAGGACTATAAGGATAGCGAAACACAGTTAAAAGAGTCAAAATATCAATCTGCCATAAACGATATGGAATCGGAAGATTTTGATAAGGCACAGGAAACATTCAGCGATTTGAATAATTATCGGGATTCTGCCGAAAAAACAAAGGAAGCAAAGTACCGCAGTGCTTTAAAAATCATTACCTCCGGCGCTGACTCAACCGGAATAAGAGACCCATTCGCTGATACATCCGCAAGGGAAAAGCTAAAAGAATTAGATAATTATAAGGACTCTGCCGACTACTTGAAAAAATTCAAATATGTGATTGCAGGAGAAGACTGCAGCAGCAGTCTTTCCGGACTGTTTGTGGCAGGTGATGTGCGGACCAAGAGCCTGCGTCAGGTAGTCACAGCGGTTGCAGATGGTGCAGTGGCAATTCAGTCTGCAACCGGATATATCAAAGGAATGGAATAGAAAGAAGGAAACGTGTGTGAAAGGAATAGTGGACAGTGCTTCGGAACTGATAGGAAAGACTCCGATGCTCTATCTTCATAATTATATGAAAGAGGCTGGTGTAGAAGATGCGGCGATTATTGGCAAGCTGGAATATTTTAATCCGGCAGGTTCTGTAAAAGACCGTGTGGCACTTGCCATGATTGAAGATGCAGAGAGAAAGGGCAAATTAAAGCCGGGAGCTACGATTATCGAGCCTACTTCCGGTAATACGGGAATCGGACTTGCTTCTGTGGCGGCTGCAAAAGGGTATCATGCAATTTTAACATTGCCGGAAACCATGACGGTAGAGCGTCGGAATCTTCTGCAGGCGTATGGAGCACAGATTGTACTGACCTCCGGGTATAAGGGAATGAAGGGTGCAATCGAAAAAGCAGAAGAACTTCATAAAGAGATTCCAGGTTCAATTATTTTAGGACAGTTTGAAAATCCGGCAAATCCAAAAGCCCATGAAGAAACCACAGGACCGGAAATCTGGGAACAGACAGAAGGCAGCGTTGATATTTTTGTGGCAGGAGTCGGAACCGGTGGAACCATAACCGGAGTTGGAAAATATCTGAAAAAGCAGAAGAAGTCCGTACACATTGTTGCAGTAGAACCTGCAACCAGTCCGGTTCTTTCCCAGGGAAAAGTTGGACCTCATAAAATTCAGGGAATCGGTGCCGGATTTATTCCGGACACACTGGATACTTCTGTTTACGATGAGATTATTCCAATCAAAAATGATGATGCCTTTGAAGAAGGAAGAGCATTTGCCCGCAGCGAGGGAATTCTTGTGGGAATCAGTGCAGGAG
>CACYTW010000028.1 GCA_902777435.1 uncultured Ruminococcus sp.
GGATTATGCGCCGGATGCCGCAGCCTTCCAGCAGGAAGCGGAGAAGCGGATCCGGGAGCTACACAAAAGCTCAAAGTCGATTGCCCCGATTCGCACAACAGACTATAATGGATTTAAAGAAAAGGCAAGAAACGCCCCAATACAGAAGATTATTGATGATTTTGTAAGTGGTAAATCAATTGATCGCAAGGCATTGGGCGAACGCATATTGAAAGAATATGGTGTTGATGGTGTCCCGGTAAATATCAAGGATATGGCCGATTATGGATTTTGCAGTGTTCGTATCCAGAGCGGAAAACTCATTGTTACAGATTATAATTTGAATGCTAGTGACAAACGTAGTGTTCTGTACAAGATTAAAACAGCTTTTCATGAAGCTTTTCATGCAAGTGGTAATGGATTTCCAACCGACATTGATTCTATGGATCAAAGTCGCTGGTTGGATTTGGAAGAAACATTTGCAGAAAGTTCGGCGCATTACATGGCTTCACAATACGGTATTACAGATTTGACGCCATCGTACCCGGACAAACTTGTGAAAATGCTTCCAAGACTGAAGAAGCTTCCTGAATTTAAAGGATGTAAAACTATCGCTGATTTTGGAAAAGTAGCATAAAAAGCTCGTCAGGCCGGTGGCGGTTCGGTTTGGAAAGACATGTCACAACGGGCAATGCGAAAGCGATTCAAATTTGCCACATATACAAAGCAATATTTTCAAAGCATTAGAAAAGACGTGCCCGGTATGGTTGATAAGATTCTTGAAAATATGCCTGATTCTAAACAGCTTCGCAAAGACATGATAAATGATTTAACAAAAGCGATTTAACAAAAGCTATGGATAATGTCGATGCATACGGTTTTACGCTTGGTGATAATCAAGCACTTTTGCTAAACAATGCAGTTGCTGTTGAAATGGGGAAAATGGGGGTGCTGTAAATGATGCGTTATATTCCTGATGAATTGTTCGTAGATTTGAAGAACAAAGAAAAAGAGATGAATTGAAACTTAAATTGAGTGAAGAAAACGGTATAATTTTGATTTATGTAAATTATTGGGAAGATATTACAGCCAACTTGATAAAAGAAAAAGTAGGTGACGCATTTAAACAAAAGGGTATTATTAAGAATAAGTATTATTTAAAATAAACTTGTTTTATTTGAAAATTGTATTTAGAAAATGTAAATAAAACACTTTGTCTATTTAGAAAAGGATAATAATATATGAATAATCAAAAGGTAGAACTAGATATATACCAAGAATGTTTATATGAAATAAATAGAAGAATTGATGTCATTAATGAACATCTTGATGGAGTAATTAATGAAAAACTGTTAGTTGTTGAGGCAGAAACATTATGCTTGCAATTTAGAAAAATTTTAGAAATGATTGCATTAATTTCTTTGGTAGCAAATAAAGACTTATATGCAGAACAACACGAAAAGTTTGCAAAACATTACAATGCAAGGTTAATAATGAAAGATTTAGAAAGGATTAATTTGGATTTTTATCCTGTTCCAGTGAAAAATGTAAAACATCCAGATAAAAGAGATGAGTTAGTTGAAATTGAAAATGGTTACTTGACAAAAGATGAATTGGTTGAAATTTATGAGAAGTGTGGAGGAATGATGCATGCACAAAATCCATTTTCTACTGAAAAACCAATAATTGATATTATGAAAAGTTTTCATAAATGGTTAGAAAAAATATGTGCCCTTTTAACATATCACAAGATTACTCTCGTTGGTGGAGAAAAAGTTCTTGTTGCTATAATGAAAAGGTCTGATAATGGAATGCCACAAGCTGTTTTGTTTAGAAAAGAGAGATAATAGTTTTTAGGAACATATCAGTTGACCATGCTGTATTTCACTTGTGTCAAGTCCATACAATTTAAAACATTAGTTTGCCGATTTTGATATTTACATATACTATCGGATGCGAGAAAATCCAGTATTCTCGCGGGTTCTAAGGAAAAATGTTAAAGGAAAAACAGTTGAAAAAACAGGGAAAAGTTAGTAGGTCCTATTATTCACTGTTCGCCTATCTTGACATAAGTGAGAATTATGTCGGATGACAGAAAATGATGTTAATTTAAGTCGATGGATGAAGAAATTTTAAAAGGAGAAACATATGAGAAAGAAACTTTTTGAAGTAATTGAACCATCGCAAAATAAAAATATAATAAGCTCAATATACGATATTTTTATGATACTTGTTATACTGTTAAGTATATTGCCTTTATGCTTTAAACAGACAAGTAATGTTTTGAATATTATAGATACTATTTGCTTGCTTGTATTTATTATAGATTATTTCTTGCGTTGGTTTACTGCAGACTATAAATATAATAAAAAATCTCTGATGTCATTTATGCGTTATCCATTTGGTATTTTTGCTATAATTGATATTGTTTCTATCTTGCCTTCAATTTCTGCTTTAAATAATGGGTTTAAACTTCTAAGAGTATTTAGAATGGTAAGAGCTTTTAGGGTTTTCAGAGCATTTAAAATGTTTAGATACTCAAAAAGCGTAAAAATTATTGTATCGGTCTTCAAAAAATCAAAGGAATCTTTGATTGCTGTAGGAACTTTTGCTGTTGCGTACATAATAATTTCTGCTTTGATAGTTTTTAATGTGGAGCCTGAGTCTTTTAATAGTTTTTTTGATGCAATATATTGGGCAACAGTTTCATTAACCACAGTTGGTTATGGCGATATTTATCCAATTACAACAATAGGAAGAATTGTTACAATGGTTTCTTCAATATTCGGAATCGCCATTGTTGCTTTACCTGCAGGTATTATCACAGCAGGATATATGAGTGAGATAGACAAATAGTTTTTTTATTATTGAAAAGAAATCTAATGTTTAAAATGTCTATTTTACAAGAACAAAGCTCTTGACGGAGGCTATATATGGATAATAATATTATAATTTTCAAAACAGAAGATGAACAGATAAAAGTTGATGTGAGATTTTATGACGAATCTGTTTGGCTTACGATAGACCAAATGGCAGCTTTATTTGAGAGGGATAAATCAACTATTTCTCGTCATATAAAAAATGTATATTCAGATAAAGAATTGTTGCCCGAAGTAACTGTTGCAAAATTTGCAACAGTTCAAACAGAGGGTGCCAGAGAAGTTGAGCGAAATCTTGATTATTACAATCTTGATGTGATAATTTCAGTCGGATACCGAGTGAAATCACTTAGAGGAACACAGTTTAGACAATGGGCAACAAAGAGACTTAACGAATATATCCGCAAAGGCTTCACTATGGATGATGAAAGACTTAAAGACCTTGGCGGCGGTGGATATTGGAAGGAACTCTTAGAGAGAATAAGAGATATTCGTGCTTCGGAAAAGGTTTTTTACCGACAAGTGCTGGATATATATGCAACAAGTATTGACTATGATCCCAAAGCGGAAATATCTATAGAGTTTTTCAAAAAGGTACAGAATAAAATTCATTATGCGGTTCACGGACAAACCGCAGCGGAAGTTATATATAACAGAGCAGATAGCGAAAAAGAATATATGGGACTTACAACATTCAAGGGCAACAGACCTCATTTAAGTGATGCTGTGGTTGCAAAAAATTATCTCGATGAAAAGGAACTTCGTTCTTTGAGTCAGATTGTTTCCGGATATCTTGATTTTGCTGAAAGACAAGCAGAAAGAGAACAAGTTATGACGATGAATGATTGGGCAGAGCATTTGGATAAAATTCTTACAATGAGTGGAGAACAATTGTTAATCGGTGCAGGGAGTGTGTCACATACACAGGCGATTAATAAAGTAACAGAAGAATATAAAAAATATCAGGCAAGAACATTGAGTGAGGTTGAAAAAGACTATTTAGATACAATAAAGACAATTGAAGATAAAATAGAAAAGAACAAATAAGAATTGTGACACTCCTTAAAATTTAAAACATTAGTTTGCCGATAAAAAAATTACATATCAGACGGGAAAATCTAACATTCTTATGGGTTCTGATAATGTTTGTTTAGGGAAAATGTAGGGGTTGATGCCCACATCAATCCGAAATAATAACAGAAATTAATAGGTTCTATTATTCACCGTTCTTATGACTTGACATATACCCATAAATGATATTATAATGGACAGAAGGAAGGAATGATTGAAAATGAAAAAACTTATGCTTGGTAATGCTGCTGTTGCCCGAGGGGCATATGAGGCAGGTGTTTCTGTTGTTGCGTCTTATCCTGGAACGCCCAGCACAGAGATTACCGAAAATATTGTAAAATATGATGAAATATACGCAGAGTGGTCACCAAATGAAAAGGTTGCCGCAGAGGTTGCCATCGGAGCATCTATTGCAGGGGCAAGAAGTATGTCATGTATGAAGCACGTTGGCTTAAATGTTATGGCTGACCCGATTTTCACAGTTAGCTATACAGGTGTAAACGGCGGCTTGGTGTTCTGTGTTGCTGATGACCCGGGAATGCACTCCTCTCAGAACGAGCAGGATTCAAGACATTATGCTGAGGCGTCTAAGATTACTATGCTTGAGCCGTCTGATTCCTATGAATGTAAGGAGTTTACCAAAAAGGCTTTTGAGCTGAGTGAGAGGTTTGATACACCTGTGTTCATTCGTTTGTCTACAAGAGTGTCGCATTCACAGAGCCTTGTGGAAGAAGAGGAACCTATAAAGCAAGCTTTGAAGCCCTATGAAAAAAATATTGATAAATATGTTATGATGCCTGCCAAGGCAATCAAACGTCACGTAGACGTAGAAAACCGTATTGCTGATTTGACAGCCTTTGCTGAGAATTGCGAATTTAATAATATAGAGGACAACGGAAGCAAAATCGGTGTTATCACCGCAGGTATTTCGTATATGTATGCCAAAGAGGCATTGGGTGACAGAGTTAATTATTTAAAGCTCGGTATGGTTTATCCTCTGCCTGAGAAGTTAATCCGTGATTTTGCGGACAAGTGCGATAAGGTGTACGTAATAGAAGAACTTGATCCCATTCTTGAAAAGCATTGCAGAGCCTTAGGCATAGATGTAATAGGAAAGGAAAAGTTCACTCTGCTTGGTGAGTATACGCCTGCTATGATTAAAAAGGCAGTGTTTGACGAAGAGCCTGCAGAGTTCTGTGAAATAGAAGAAGAAATACCTGCAAGACCGCCTGTATTATGTGCAGGCTGTCCTCACAGAGGTACATTCTATGTGCTTAAAAAGTTGGGACTTGTAGTTGCAGGTGATATAGGCTGTTATACATTGGGGGCAATACCTCCTCTTGCAAGTGTTGACACCACCATTTGTATGGGTGCATCAATAAGTGCCGCTCTCGGTATGGCTAAAGCAAGAGGTGAAGAATTTAACAAAAAGTTAGTGTCGGTTATCGGTGACTCCACCTTTATGCATTCGGGAATTACGGGATTGGTTGACATAGTTTACAACAAGGGTGCCAATACTGTTATTATTCTTGATAATTCCATTACGGGTATGACAGGACATCAGGATAACCCCACAACAGGTTACACAATCAGAGGAGAAGAAACAAAGCAGGTAAATCTTGTTGCGTTGTGTAAGTCGATAGGTGTGGACAGCGTTGTTGTCGCTGACCCCTTTGATGTTAAGAATTTTGAAAAGGTAGTTAAAGCCGAGGTTGAGAAGGATGAGCCTTCTGTTATTATCGCTCAAAGACCTTGTGCCTTGTTAAAGGGTGTAAAGTACACGGGTAAGTGCAAGATAAATGACAACTGCAAGAAGTGTAAAATGTGTATGAAGCTTGGCTGTCCTGCAATCTCTTTTGATGGCGAAAAAATTATGATAGACGAAACACTTTGTAACGGATGCGGACTTTGCTTTAATGTTTGTCCCTTCGGTGCAATGGAGAAAGGAGAGTAATTACAATGAATATTATGATTGTTGGTGTTGGCGGACAGGGAACATTGCTTGCAAGCAGAATTCTCGGAAACACTGTTGTGAATGAAGGTTATGATGTTAAAGTGTCTGAGGTTCACGGTATGAGCCAAAGAGGCGGCAGTGTTGTTACATATGTTAAATTCGGCGATAAGGTATACTCTCCGATTATAGATAAGGGCGAGGCTGACATAATTCTTGCCTTTGAAATGCTTGAGGCATACAGAGCATTGCCGTTTTTGAAAAAGGGCGGAAAGATGCTTGTTAATACTCAGAATATGGATCCTATGCCCGTTATTACAGGCGCTATGGAATATCCTGAGAATACAGAAGACAAACTTGCAAAAAAAGTGGATTTAACAACAGTTGATGCACTTAAGTATGCGACAGAAGCAGGAAATATCAAAGCCGTAAATGTTGTTTTAATCGGCGTTATGGCTAAAAATACCGATATAGCCTACGAAAAGTGGGTTGAAACAATTAAAACGTCAACTCCTGCTAAGTTCCTTGACTCAAATCTGAAGGCTTTTGAACTTGGCTATAATTTGAAGTAAATAAACAATAATTGGGGAAGTATATTTGAGGTACAATTACACAGTGATATAAATAACATTTGTATATATGATGTACATTATGGTATAACTATCATCAGAATATAAACGATGATGAATTGATTAAAGAATGTAAAGTTGCATAAAACCTATATTATTAGGGTTTTACAATCTGTTTACGATATATAAATAGGAGGAAAGTATTATGATAAAGAACTGCGAAAAACTTGAAATACACAAAGACGGCTTAACAATAAACGGCAAGCCTTTTTATCTGGCATCGGGCGATATGCATTATTTCAGATATTTTAAAGGCGGTTGGAAACGCAGACTTCAGCTTATGAAGGATTTTGGACTTACCGCAATACAAACATATGTACCTTGGAGTATGCATGAACCGCATGAGGGCGAGTTTTGCTTTGAGGGTAATCTTGATTTGGCAAAATTTTTGCGGTTATGCAATGAAATCGGGCTTAAGGTTATGTTCCGTCCCGCACCGTATATGTGTTCCGAATGGGATTTCGGCGGACTGCCGTATTGGCTGCAGCAAAAAGAGAATATTGAAATACGAACATTAAACAAGGAGTATATGTCGTGCCTGCGTAGGTATTACGAAAGACTTGCAAAAGAATTTATTCCGTATCTTTCAACAAACGGCGGTCCTATTATTGCTGTTGCCGTAGAAAATGAATATGGCAGTTTTGGCGATGATGACGAATATATAAAAGCAATAGGGGATATGCTTATTGAGCTTGGCGTTGATGTTCCGCTGTTTACGGCAAACGGAATAGAAGCAAGCAAAATGTCATCAGGAAGCAGACCGGAATATTGGACGGGTATTGACGCGCACGAAGTCAATGATGAAACAATGCAAGCCATTAAAGAATACCAGCCCGATAAGCCTGTTTATGTTGCTGAATTTTGGGCAGGACGCAGTCAGCAATGGGGCGGTTATTTCTTAAGACAAACGCCCGAGGATGTGGCAAGGCTTTATAAAACAGCTTTAGAGGCAGGTGCTTTTGTTAATTTTTATATGTTCTGCGGTGGTACAAATTTCGGCTTTCACAATGGTGCGTTGGTAGGAAGATACGGTGCCGATACTCTTGATGCTAAGAATAGATATTTGCCGTTTGCCACGAGTTATGATGTTGATGCGCTTGTTACAGAGTATGGATATCCTACTCAAAAATACTATTGTTGTAAGCAGGTTTTGAAAGAATATATGATTTCAAAAGGCTATGAATTTGGCGGTACATCTGATGCCGGCGAATATTTCTGCAAAACACAAAAAATTGAAAATGTAAAAATGACAAAGTCGGCAGATTTTATTGATAATACAAAGAATCTCGCAAAAGAAATACGCAATTCAAGATTGCCGCTTACATTTAAGGATATGGATTTGGATTATGGTTTTATGCTATATTCAACCGAAATCAAATATACCGATGATGCAAAGCGTTCTATAACAATAGAGGGCTTGCAGGACAGGGCAATGATTTTTGTTAACGGAGAATACATAGGAAGCATTATGCGTGACCGCAAACAGGAACCGTTAATGTTTGAAGTGCCTAAAGAGGGTGCTAAGCTTGATATCCTGGTTGAAAATATGGGGCGTGTAAATTACGGATGTGCAATGCTTAATGAATACAAGGGTATTTGCGGATATGTGAGAATAGAGATAGTTTGTGAAGACGGCTCTTTGTACCCATGGAATTATACTCAAAAAATGAAATGGACAAATATTTCTTTGCCATGTGATGATATGAGTAAAACCGATTTTAATATCTCATCTAAACCGAACCGTCCCACAGTATTGGAAGGCAGTTTTAAGGCACAACCGGGTGTAGACACATTCTTTAATCCAATAGGTTGGGAAAAAGGCTTTGTTGAGATTAACGGATTTAATATAGGCAGATATTGGTCAGTAGGTCCGCAAGGTACGCTTTATGTTCCCGGTGAGCTTTTAAAAGAAGAGAATGTAATTCGTATAACGGAGCTGCATAATGTTCCGAATGATATGACTGTAAAATTTGATGATAAGCCGTCGCTCGACACCATTGAAAAAAGCTGTGATTTATGCGTGTCCGTGGTAGGATAAAAAAGAAGATTAGCTGATTGAATACAACAAGAATAATATCCTTCTTTAGTTCTTGAAGAAGAACTCTAAAAACTACTACATTTATTATACGAGGAGGTGATACAGCAGATGTTGATTGACTTTCACACACATTGTTTTCCTGATAAAATTGCACCAAAGGCACTTGAAAAGCTGGCATATTCTTCGGGAGGTATGGAATATTATACTGACGGAACCATAGGCGGATTGAAAAAATCTATGCAGGAGGAAGATGTAGACGCGGCAGTTATTTTAAACATCGCCACAAATGAGCATCAAATGGAAAGCGTCAATAACTTTGCTGCCTCTGTAAATAATAATTCTGATATTTTTGCATTTGGTTCTGTTCATCCTGATGCCAAAAATGTATTGGAAGAACTTGAAAGAATTAAAAGTCTTGGCTTAAAGGGCGTGAAACTACATCCTGAATATCAGAAGTTTTATGTTGATGATGAAAAAATGAAGCCTATTTATAAAAAGATATCTCAGCTTGGGCTTATTCTTGTGTTTCACGCAGGTTATGATTATGGCGCTGAGTTGCCTTTTCACGGTATGCCAAATAACTTTAAAAATGCATTAAAGTGGATAGATACTCCGACTGTTGCTGCTCATTGGGGCGGTGTTGATTGCGGTATAGAGGTGCTTGAAATGCTGTGCGGTACAGAATTATATTTTGATACGTCTTTTGGATATAGCCAAATGCCGCGTGAGATAGCAATGAAAATTATAGAAAAACACGGCACTGATAAAATGCTGTTTGCTACTGATTCGCCTTGGCGTACAAGAGAGATGGAGAAGAGATTTTTAAATACTCTTGAACTTTCGGACTCGGAATTAGATGCGATATACAACGGAAATGCAAAGAGGTTGCTTGGGATAAACCAATAAATTTGAAAATATAAAAAATTGTTGTTGACAAATATATTTTGATGTGTTAAAATATATCGGTAAACCGCTCTGAAGAGGTATGTATAAGAATATTGTGATATTCACCTCAATGGCGAGTCTTGGGTAATAGGAGGAATTACAAAATGTACGCAATTATTGAAACAGGCGGTAAGCAGTACAAGGTTGAGCAGGGCGATGTAGTTTTCATCGAAAAGCTCGGCGTTGAAGAAGGCGAAACCGTTACATTTGATAAGGTTCTTGCAATCGGAGGCGAAGATGCTAAATTTGGTGCTCCTTATGTTGATGGTGCAACTGTTACAGCTTCTGTTGTTAAAAACGGCAAGGACAAGAAGATAATCGTTTATAAGTACAAGCCTAAAAAGGGTTATCACAAAAAGCAGGGCCACAGACAGCCCTACACAAAGGTAGAGATTACAGCTATCAACGCATAACATAGGGTTGATAGTATAAACCCGAACCGTGATTTTGAAAGGTAAATTTACGTTTTATCTGCGTTAAAATACTCGGCAATTGACGCCTATCAAAGACGACAAGCCGAAAGATGCCTAAATTAATAGTTTTTGGCAGGTTCGGATTTGCACTTTCATCCTGAGGTTATGAGAACTATATTGATTTAAAGGAGTGATATAAAATGGCTCATAAGAAAGGTATGGGTAGTACCAAGAATGGTAGAGATTCAGAGTCCAAACGTCTTGGCGTAAAGAAGGGCGACGGTCAGCACGTTCTCGCAGGTAACATTTTGGTTCGTCAGCGCGGAACAAAAATCCATCCCGGTATCAATGTAGGTAAGGGCAGTGATGATACTCTCTTTGCATTGACAAACGGTAAGGTTAAGTTTGAGCGTTTAGGAAAGAGCAAGAAACAGGTTTCTGTTTACGAAATTGCTCAGTAAAATCTGAACATACGAGGACGGACAGTTTATGTCCGTCCTGTTTTTTACTTTATAATTCAGAAAAGCGGAGGCTTACAGACTATGTTTTCAGATGTGGCTAAAATTCATATTAAAGCAGGTGACGGTGGCAACGGCGCTGTTACATTTCACAGAGAAAAGTACATTGCGGCAGGCGGTCCCGACGGCGGTGACGGCGGAAGAGGCGGCAATGTTATTCTTGTTGCCGATAAAGGCGTCAACACTTTAATAGATTTCAGATATAAAAAGAAGTACGCGGCAGAGCCGGGCGGCAACGGCAAGGATGAACGCCGTAACGGCAAGAATGGTGCGGACTTAATAATCAAAGTTCCTGTCGGTACAATTGTCAGAGATACCGAGTCAGGTCTTGCTGTATGCGACCTTAAAGAAGAAGGTCAGGAATTTGTCATTGCAAAGGGCGGCAGCGGAGGCTGGGGAAACTCCCATTTTGCTACCGCAACAAGACAGACACCTAAGTTTGCTAAATCGGGAACATTAGGCGACGAGAGAGATGTTACCTTAGAGCTTAAATTGATTGCAGATGTTGGATTGCTTGGCTTCCCAAATGTTGGTAAGTCTACGTTTTTATCTATGGTAAGTGATGCAAGACCTAAGATTGCCAATTATCATTTTACAACTTTAGAGCCTAACCTCGGTGTTGTAAACCTCGGTGACGGGGGCGGTTTTGTAATCGCAGATATCCCGGGTATAATCGAGGGTGCCCACGAAGGTGTTGGCTTAGGACACGAATTTTTAAGACACGTGGAAAGAACAAGACTTTTACTTCACTTTGTGGATGTGTCGGGCATAGAGGGCAGAAACCCTCTTGAGGATTTTGATACAATAAACAGCGAGCTTAAAATGTATAGTGAAAAGCTGGCACAAAAACCGCAGGTTGTTGTAGCTAATAAAGCTGATATTCCGCAGTTCGAAGAAAACTTTGAGGCGTTTAAGACAGAGCTTGAAAACAGAGGATACAAGGTGTTTAAGATTTCTGCTGCAACAAAACAGGGTGTTCGTGAGGTCTTGAACTATACCCTTGAGATGTTGTCTGAACTGCCGGAAGAAGAGGTTGATGAAAGCGAATTTATCGACATTGATATGCTGAAGAGCAAAGAGGAAGAAATGAAGGTCGAAGTTGTTGACGGCATATTCTACGTAACAGGCGAGCGTGTGAGAAGGATTGCAGGCTCTACAAACTTTGACGACTATGAATCAATGCAGTATTTCCAAAGGGCTTTAATTAAATGCGGAGCAATAAAAATGCTGGAAAACGCAGGGGTTAAAGAGGGAGATACAGTCGATATCTATGGTTTTGAATTTGATTTTGTATTTTAAGTCAAATGATTGAATGAAAGTTGTCTATGAAGAAAATAATAAGTCGGTGAGCATAGTATAATTTTTATGAAAAAAATCTAAGTATCTGTAAAAAAATACTTGACAAATGAAGAATTATCTGATATTATATTTATCGTGCCTGTGATGAGCGGGCAATGATATGGCGGTATAGCTCAGCTGGCTAGAGCACACGGTTCATACCCGTGGTGTCACTGGTTCGATCCCGGTTACCGCTACCAAAAGAAAACGACAATTTTTGACAAAAAGTTGTCGTTTTCTTTTGTACTTTTCTCTTTTATCTATTCTTTGTTATCTATTATCTAAAATAAAATTGTTGTTTTCAGTTAAAAGATAAATGAGAAGAGATAAAAGATTTTGTACAAACTCGCTTTGGCGAGTTTGATTGAATAGAAGTAGCTAAGGATAGAATTAAGTCGGATATCTAAATTGTTCGGCTTTTCCAAAAGAAAAATCCTATCGTAAGATGGGATTTTTTGTTTTGTATTATTTATACAATTTGTTAAGGAATTAATAATATTTAAGACTATGCCTTGATTATATCTTGAATTTATGATATATTATTAATTGTGATGTGATTTCGTGTATACCACGTATTCATAACAAATATAATAATTTAGTATAATATACCGTTAGAACGGAGAGATACTTATGTGGGCATATAAAAGTGTGTTTTATCAGATATATCCATTGGGCTTTTGCGGGGCACCCTTTGAAAATGACGGCAATTTGGAGCATAGAATAGAAAAGGTTTATGATTGGATAGAGCATATCAAAAAGACGGGATGTAATGCAATATATTTTTCGCCCGTGTTTGAAAGCGATACCCACGGATATAATACAAGAGATTATTATAAGATAGATTGCAGGCTCGGGACCAATGACGATTTTAAAAACCTTGTCAAAGTCCTGCACGAAAACGGCATCAAGGTAGTGCTTGACGGCGTATTTAACCACGTGGGCAGAGGCTTTTGGGCTTTTAAAGATGTGCTTGAAAATCGCCAAAACTCTCAGTATAAAGATTGGTTCAATATAAATTTTGACGGCAACAGCAACTATAATGATGGTTTGTGGTATGAAGGCTGGGAAGGTAACTTTGACTTAGTAAAACTTAATTTACACAATGAAGATGTTGTCAATCATATTTTAAGTGCGGTTAAGTTTTGGGTTGATGAGTTTGATATAGACGGACTCAGACTTGATGTTGCCTATTGCTTAACCCACGATTTTATAAAAAGATTGCGTAGATTTACAGAGAATTTAAAGCCTGAATTTGTGCTTATAGGCGAGCTTTTGCATGGTGACTATTCTCAATTTGTCAATAATGAGATGCTTCATTCCTGTACGAATTATCAATGTTATAAGGGCTTGTATTCATCATTTAACTCTATGAATATGTTTGAGATAATACATTCTGTACAGAGATTGTTTGGCTCAGAGCAATGGTGTATATGCAGGGGCAAGCATTTGTTGAATTTTGTAGATAATCACGATGTTACAAGGATTGCAAGCATACTCACAAATGAAAGACATTTAAAATTGATTTACGGAATGATGTTTGGTATGCCCGGATTTCCTTGCATATACTATGGCAGTGAATTCGGTGAGAAGGCGGAAAAGCATCAGGGAGATAGTGCCCTGCGTCCGTGTATTGATGTGCCTAAGGAAACCGGGTTGACAGAGTTTATTGCAAAGCTTGCCAACGCTTTTAAAGGAAGTGATGCCTTGCAAAACGGCTCTTTCCAATCGGTTGTATTGCAAAACAAACATTGCATTTTTGAAAGAAAGAGTGAAACAGAACGGGTTTTGGTGGCTGTAAACGCAGATGAGGAACCTGCGATTTGTCATTTCAATGCGGGATGCGGAACGGCAATTGACTTGATAACAGGCGAAAAACACGACTTTGGCGGAGGCTCTGAACTTCCCCCTTACAGCGTTCAATTCTGGAAGATGGAGTATTAGACGTGATACATTCAAGAAGGTGATATATGTGAAAAAGAAGATTGTGTTATCTGTTTTATTCATAATTCTTATCGGGGTTGTGGGGTTTATCTTTTCAAATTCAACTAAAGTCAAAGAGGAATCGACAGAGCAAAGCACATTTATATTGAATATAATTATAGAAAAGATTGCACCCTTAGCTGATGCACAACAAAAGAGTAAGATTCATAATATTATACGAAAATGCGCTCATGCAGCAGAGTATTTTACTTTGGGAATTGTGTTGGCGATGATTGCAAGACAGTTTGAAAAAATAAAGAACAGAAAATATATATGTTTTCCATTGTTAATCGGCTTATCCGTAGGCGTAGTTGACGAATTTATACAGAACTTCAACGACCGAAGCTCAGAGGTTCGGGATATAATAATAGATTTTGGCGGAGTGGTTGTTGGTGTTGCAATTGTGATGCTGATATTTGTAATCAAAGATTGGATAAAAAAACGAATAAGATATTATTATTGATTAAGATACTCAGATTTTCAATAAAATTTTAATACAAGGGCAGATAATGCATAAATATGGTATGTGTAAGCCCTGTTAAACGGAGGTAACTGATATGCAAAGAGTAAAGCTTGCAGACAGAATTCTGCCTGTATATACCAAGGGCGAAGAAATCTTCAATATGGTATCACATATAGTAGGCGGGGCAATGGGAATTGCGGCGATAGTGTTATGCAGTGTTTTTGGCGCACTCAGAGGAAACGTATACGGCGTAGTGTCGGGCGTTATTTTCGGTGTGACAATGTTGATATTATACACTATGTCAAGTATATATCACGGACTCAGTCCAAAGACAAAGGCTAAAAAGGTTTTTCAGATTATAGACCATTGTTCTATATTTATTTTGATAGCAGGTACATACACACCTATGGCTCTGTGCACACTAAGGGAACAGAATGTTTTTGAAGGCTGGCTTATATTCGGAATTATATGGGGACTTGCCGTAATAGGAATAACCCTTAATTCCATTGACTTAAAGAAGTATAAACTTTTCTCTATGATATGCTATCTTGTTATGGGCTGGTGTATCGTTACAAGAATATCTGTTGTAATAAATGAACTTGGTATGGGTGCTTTTGCAATGTTGCTTGGCGGAGGCATTGCCTATACTGTCGGAGCGGTGTTCTACGCTGTTGGAAAAAAGAAAAAGTGGATGCATTCTATATTCCATATTTTTTGTGTAATCGGAAGCGTTCTGCATTTTCTCTTAATTTTGCTTTATGTAATTTGAATAAAATAATAGTCTGATACATTATTGTGTCGGACTATTTGCTGTTTTTTGGCTTATTATCTTGACAAGATTTTAACATTAGGATAAAATAAATAGATGGGTTAATAGATGAATTTATAATATAGTAAAGAAAGGATTGAATTTCAATGGGATTGACTCTTGCACAAAAAATATTGAAAGAGCATTTAGTCTGCGGAGAAATGGTGACGGGCTCCGAGATAGGAATAAAAATTGACCAAACATTAACACAGGACGCTACGGGAACAATGGCATATCTCGAATTTGAGGCTATGGGCGTTCCGAGAGTTAAAACAGAAAAGTCTGTGGCATATATCGACCACAACACACTTCAAAACGGATTTGAGAATGCTGATGACCACAGATTTATAGGAAGTGTCTGTAAAAAGCACGGCATATACTTCTCAAGACCCGGTAACGGAATTTGCCACCAGGTACACCTTGAGCGCTTCGGTGTTCCGGGAAAAACCTTGATAGGCTCTGACAGCCATACACCTACGGGCGGCGGTATCGGTATGATTGCCATAGGTGCAGGCGGTATGGACGTTGCTGTTGCTATGGGCGGAGGTACATACTATATCACTTGTCCTAAAATCGTTAAGGTTGAACTTACGGGCAAGCTCAGTCCTTGGGTTTCTGCTAAAGATGTTATTCTTGAGGTCCTGCGGATTATGTCTGTTAAAGGCGGCGTAGGAAAGATAATCGAATATTGCGGAGAGGGCGTTAAGACTTTGTCTGTCCCCGAACGTGCGACAATTACTAATATGGGTGCGGAGCTTGGTGCTACAACTTCAATCTTCCCATCTGATGATGTGACAAGAGAATTCTTAAAGGCACAGGGCAGAGAAGAAGTGTTTGTTGAGCTTTCGGCTGATGCTGATGCAGTGTATGATGAAACCATCAATATTGATTTAAGTCAGCTCAAGCCTGCGGCTGCTTGCCCACACTCACCTGACAATGTAAAATCTGTTGAAGAAATCGGCAGTATGAAGATTGACCAGGTTTGTATAGGCTCTTGTACGAACTCATCATTGCTTGATATGTTAAAAGTTGCATACATCTTAAAGGGCAAGACAGTACATCCTGATGTTTCACTTTCTATCGCACCGGGCTCTAAGCAGGTATTGAATATGCTGGCAAAATGCGGTGCCCTTGCTGATATGATAGATGCAGGTGCAAGAATTTTGGAAAGTGCCTGCGGACCTTGTATCGGTATGGGTCAGTCGCCTAATTCGGCAGGTATTTCACTCAGAACTTTTAACAGAAACTTTGAAGGCCGTTCAGGTACAAAAGATGGTCAGATATACTTGGTATCTCCTGAGGTTGCAGCAGCATCAGCTCTCGCAGGCGTTTTGACCGACCCGAGAACTCTCGGAGAAATGCCAAAGTTTGAATTGCCTAAGGTATTTGATATAAATGACAATATGGTTGTGCCTCCTGTTGCTGAGAGTGAGATGGACAGCGTTGAGGTTCTTCGCGGACCTAATATCAAGCCTTTCCCTGTTTCAGAGGCTATGGCAGATGAGATTTACGCTAAGTGTAGCTTAAAGGTTGGAGATAACATCACAACTGACCATATTATGCCTGCCGGTGCTAAAATTCTTCCGTTGCGTTCAAATATTCCTAAGATTTCAGAATATTGCTTTGCAGTATGTGATGAGAAGTTCCACGACAGAGCATTGGAACTTAAAAAGAGTATTATAGT
>CACYTW010000029.1 GCA_902777435.1 uncultured Ruminococcus sp.
TTGCCTATTGACAAACGGGCGATTCGTGAATCGCCCCTACAATATGACACCCTTGCCATAAAAATAAATATCCAAGGTTGTAGGGCAGGGGCTTGCTCCTGCCGTAAAATAAATACCCAATAATGTAGGGCAGGGGCTTGCTCCTGCCGGCATTTCGGAATATTTTCGGCATTGTTTTGCTTGTGTCCTGCAATGCGACTAAATAAATTTTGAGGCATATTTGGTTTTGAATAATCGCCGTCCCCTGTTCCGCCTTGCCTACCGCGGCGGCAATGAAACCAAATATGCCTTCGGACAACAAATTCAAAATAATTTTATTAAATAATTGCCCAGAGCCCATACGGTTGCCAAGCCCAACCGCAACGAAAAAATTATTTTGAATTTATGCAAAAAACAACAAATATGCAAGGAAGCCAGCCACAACATATTTACATACGCAATCCTACAAACAACAATATATAGTTAATTAACATATATTCGCAGTAATTTAAAAAAATATGTTGACAAACCTAATAAAATCTGATATAATAGTTACACCTCTAAAAAGAGGTTTTATTTGTGTTGTGGAAAGCGATGCTTGACCTTGATTAAAGAATGTTTGCATTGCTTTTTAAATCAAGATAATGAGGTGAAGAAAATGCAAACAAAAATTACATTAGCATGCACTGAATGCAAGCAGAGAAATTACGATACAACAAAAAACAAGCAGAACTGCCCGGACAGACTTGAATTAAATAAGTATTGTCCTTTCTGCAGAAAGCACACCCTGCATAAGGAAACAAAGTAAGGGAGATAAGTAATATGGATAAGACAAAGCCAAATGCTTTTGCAAGAATGGTTAACTACTTCAAAGATGTAAAGGCAGAAATGAAAAAGGTTGTATGGCCTACCTTTGCTAAGGTTAGACAGAATACAATCACAGTTATAGTCTATGTTTTGATTGTCGGTGTAGTTATCTGCGGTTTGGATTGGCTCTTTACTTGGTTAATGTCATTGATGTTTAACAGATAACTGATAGGAGGGAAGGGGATTTTTCCCGAATATTATGGCGGCAAAAGAAGCTAAATGGTATGTTGCACATACTTATTCCGGCTATGAAAACAAAGTAATGGCCGATATTATGAAAACTGTCGAAAATCGTAATATGTCTGATATAATTCAGGATATTAAGATTCCGATGGAGGAAGTCGTCGAGATAAAGGATAACCAAAAAAAGGTGGTTGAACGCAAGATATTCCCAAGCTATGTTATGATTAAAATGATTATGACAGATGAAAGTTGGTATATCGTCAGAAACTGCCGTGGTGTTACGGGTTTTGTTGGTCCTGGTTCCAAGCCTGTTCCTCTCACTGAGGAGGAGGTCATCAATATGGGACTTGAACATCAGGTTATTAAGCTCGACTTTAACACAGGTGATAATATCAGAGTTAAATATGGTGCACTTGAAGGATTTGTCGGTGTAATTACCGATATTGATATGGAAAAGAAAAAGATTAAAGCAAAGGTATCAATGTTTGGCAGAGATACAGATGTTGAGCTTGAATTTAATCAAGTAGAAGCGTTAGTGTAAATATATTAAATTTTGATATATTCATAAAAAAGTTACCCACACGGCTGAGTCCGTTTTTATATAATCGCGAAAGCGATTGGTGGGAGGGTTTGTCAGAGAGGCAATCCCGATATTACCACGTTTGTGAAATGAGGAGGTGTATTTATAATGGCACAGAAAGTCACAGGTTACATTAAACTCCAGATCCCTGCAGGTAAGGCTACTCCGGCTCCGCCGGTTGGTCCTGCACTCGGTCAGCACGGTGTAAACATTATGGACTTCACCAAGCAGTTTAATGAAAAGACACAGAAAGATGCAGGTCTTGTTATCCCTGTTGTAATCACAGTTTACCAGGACCGTTCCTTTACTTTTGTTACAAAGACTCCGCCGGCTCCTGTTCTTATCAAAAAGGCTTGTAAGATTCAGAAAGCATCAGGCGTTCCTAACAAAGAAAAGGTTGCAACACTCAGCAAGGAAGACCTTAAGAGCATTGCAGAAACAAAGATGCCTGACCTTAACGCTGCATCTATTGAAGCAGCTATGTCAATGGTTGCAGGTACAGCCCGTTCAATGGGCGTCACTGTTGAAGAGTAATCTTTAACAGTTCTAAAATAGTGGGAGGGGTAGAAGATACCCTGCAGAACCACCATAGGAGGATTATACATTGAAGAAAGGTAAAAAGTATCAGGACAGCGTTAAGCTGCTTGAAAAAGGAAAGTTATATGACCCCGCTGACGCTTTGGACTTAGTTTGCAAAACTGCAACAGCTAAGTTTGATGAAACAGTTGAATTACACGTTAAGCTGGGTGTTGACTCAAGACACGCTGATCAGCAGGTAAGAGGTGCTGTTGTTCTTCCTAATGGTACAGGTAAGGACGTTCGTGTTTTGGTATTTGCACGTGAGGGCAAGGCTGATGAAGCTAAGGCTGCAGGTGCAGATTATGTTGGTGCAGAAGAACTTGCACAGAAAATTCAGTCTGAGAACTGGTTTGATTTTGATGTTGTTGTTGCAACCCCTGATATGATGGGTGTTGTTGGTAGAATAGGTAGAATACTCGGTCCTAAGGGATTGATGCCTAACCCGAAAGCCGGTACTGTTACTCCTGACGTTGCAAAGGCTATTGCTGAGATTAAGTCAGGTAAGATAGAGTACCGTCTTGATAAGAGCAACATTATTCACTGTCCGATTGGTAAAGCATCTTTCGGTGCAGAAAAACTTGCAGGAAACTTTGATGCACTTATGAGTGCGGTTATCAAGGCTAAGCCTGCAGCAGCAAAGGGTCAGTATTTAAGATCGGTTACTGTTGCTTCAACAATGGGACCCGGTATCAAAATCAACCCGACTAAACTTGCTTAATTTTAAAAAAATTAATAAATTATATGTTCCGCAGACAGCAGGTGGCTATGCCGTAAGTCCTGCCGAGGATACAGATGCAATATTGCACTATTCCCCGAATGTTTGCGACATTCGGGGTTTTTGTTGATATTCCGAGCGGAATTAAATTCGGAAAGGAGGATATCACATTGCCAAGTGAAAAAGTTTTAGAAAGCAAAAAGGCGATTGTTGAACAGCTTAAAGAGAGATTGCAGAATGCACAGGCAGGTGTAGTTGCCGATTACAGAGGACTTACCGTTGCACAGGATACTGAGCTTCGTGCTAAGTTAAGAGAAACCGGTGTTAACTATACTGTTGTAAAGAACAACCTTATCCGTCTTGCTGCTAAGGAAGTTGGACTTGAAGAGTTAGATCCGATTTTGCACGGACCTACTGCTATTGCAACAAGTGATGAAGATGTTATTGCACCTGCTAAGGTTCTTGTTGAATTTGCAAAGGCCAACGAGGCTCTTGAAATTAAATCAGGTTTTATTGATGGTAAGGTAGTATCTGTTGATGAAATTAAGATGTATGCATCTATTCCGTCAAAAGAAGTTCTTATCTCAAAGATGCTTGGTTCGTTGCAGTCACCTATCAGCGCTCTTGCAAGAACATTGCAGGCTATTGTTGATGAGGAGGCTGTTCCCGGTCAGGGCGGTGCAGTTGAAGAAGCTGCTCCTGCTGAGGAAGTGGCTCCTGTTGAAGAAGCTGCTCCCGCTGAAGAGGCTGCTCCTGTTGAAGAAACAACAGAGGCATAAGCTAATAGTAAATTATATTTAGAAAACTTTAGAAAATTTTAAATTATGGAGGAAATTAAAATGGCTGACGTAACAAAGATTCTTGATGAAATAAAAGAATTAACATTACTTGAAGTAAATGACCTTGTAAAGGCATTAGAGGAAGAGTTTGGTGTATCTGCTGCTGCTCCCGTTATGGTTGCAGGTGCTGCTGCTGCAGGCGGTGCTGCTGCTGAAGAGAAGACGGATTTTGATGTTGTTCTCGCAAGTGCAGGTGACCAGAAGATTAAGGTAATCAAAGTTGTTAGAGAAATCACAGGTTTAGGTCTTGCTGATGCTAAGGCTCTTGTTGATGGCGCTCCTAAGACTCTTAAAGAGGGTGCTGCTAAAGAAGAAGCTGAAGAAATCAAGACTAAGCTCGAAGAAGTTGGCGCAACTGTTGAACTTAAGTAATTTATCCTATGTTAACAAAAACGACTCGGTTTGTCCGGGTCGTTTTTTTGTGGCAGGAAAAAGCTATTTCGGGTGTATTGGCAAAAAAATGTTAAATATGCCTTGATTATAAGGATTATATGTGATAAAATAAAAAGACGGAGGGCAAAGTATGTTTGAGTATATTTCAGGAAAATTAATACAAAAAAACGATAACTATGCTGTTGTCGAGTGCAACGGAATAGGATATCGCATATATTCAACTCTGACATCCCTGGCAAATGTAGGAGAGGCTGGAGATACGGTTAAGCTGTATATTTATGTTCATATAAACACAAACTCGGATATATTTTCGCTGTATGGCTTTACTACTCAGGAGGAGCGAAAAACCTTTGAAATGATACTTGGTGTATCGGGAGTGGGTGCAAAGACGGCGGCAGCGTTGCTCTCGCATATTTCCACATCTAAATTTGCGTTATGTGTGGTGACAGGTGACAGCAAATATCTATCCTCAAACACACCCGGGTTGGGTCCTAAGGGTGCGCAAAGAATAATACTTGAATTAAAAGATAAATTTAAAAATATAGAGATTGATAATAAAGATGTTGAGGAGCAGTTCTCACCTGTATCCTCTGAGGGTGACGAGGCATTGTCTGCCTTAGTTGTCCTGGGTTACAGCTCTGCTGAGGCGGAAAAGGCATTAAAGGGTGCAGACGGGGCTGTAGAGGACAGAATAAAGTATGCTTTAAAGAATTTGATGTAAGGGTTTGATTTGATGGAGCTTGAAAATGAAAACAGAATTGTCACATCGTCAGAGATGAATGGTGACAGCGAAATTGAATATAGCTTACGCCCTAAGAAACTGTCTGAGTATATAGGTCAAAAAAAGGCTAAGGAAAATCTGAAGATTTATATTGATGCAGCAAAAAAGAGAGGCGACAGCCTTGACCACGTGTTGCTCTATGGCCCCCCGGGATTGGGAAAAACAACTCTTGCAGGTATTATAGCAAACGAAATGGGAGTCAATCTCAGAATAACCTCAGGGCCTGCCATTGAAAAGCAGGGTGACCTTGCGGCGTTGCTCACTAATTTAGGTGAGGGCGATGTTCTCTTTGTAGATGAAATTCATCGTTTAAGCCGTAGCGTAGAAGAAATATTATATCCCGCTATGGAGGACTATGCATTAGATATTATTATAGGCAAAGGGCCGTCAGCAAGGTCTATACGCCTTGATTTGCCGCATTTTACGCTGATAGGTGCAACAACTAAGGCAGGGGCACTCACGGCTCCGCTGAGAGATAGATTTGGTGTGATTTCCCGTTTGGAAATGTATACAAGGGACGAGCTTTCAGAGATAATAACTCGCAGTGCCGATATTTTAAATATTGGAATAGATGCAGATGGTGCGGCTGAGATTGCTTCGCGATCCCGAGGAACGCCGAGAATAGCCAACAGGTTGCTCAAGCGTGTCAGAGATTTTGCTGAAATCGAGGCTGACGGAATGATAACCGCTGAAGTGGCAAAGGATGCACTTGGCAGAATGGAGGTTGACCCTCTTGGCCTTGATGCAATAGATAAACGAATGCTTATGACCGTAATCCGTCTATATAACGGAGGACCGGTCGGACTTGACACTCTTGCCGCCACAATCGGTGAGGAAAGCGATACCATTGAAGATGTTTACGAGCCGTATCTGATGCAGATTGGTTTTTTGAGCAGGACGCCTCGAGGCAGGGTTGTTACACCCCTTGCCTATAAGCATTTTGGCATACCATTTAATGGGGAGCAATAAAACAGTAATTAATTAGAAGTCGGAGGAAAATATATAATGGAAGATAAGAAAAAGTTTTATATTACCACAGCCATTGCGTATACTTCAAGAAAGCCGCATATAGGCAATACCTATGAGATAGTGCTGACAGACGCTATTGCGAGATTTAAAAGATATATGGGATATGATGTATTCTTCTGTACGGGAACCGACGAGCACGGCCAAAAAATTCAGGAATTGGCAGAAGCCTCGGGTGTTAGTCCAAAGGAATACGTTGACGGCGTTGCGTCAGAAATCAAGAACATTTGGGATTTGATGAATACAAGCTATGATAAGTTTATCAGAACAACAGACGACTATCACGTTGAAACAGTACAAAAGATTTTCCAGAAGTTATATGACCAAGGCGACATATATCTTGGCTCTTATGAGGATTGGTACTGCACACCCTGTGAGTCGTTCTGGACAGAAACTCAGCTTGTAGACGGCAAATGTCCTGATTGCGGACGTGAGGTTCACAAACAGCACGAGGAAGCATACTTCTTTAAAATGAGCAAGTACGCTGACAGATTGATGAAATATATAGAAGAAAACCCTGATTTCATTCAGCCCGAGTCCCGAAAAAAAGAGATGGTAAACAATTTCTTAAAGCCGGGATTACAGGATTTGTGTGTATCAAGAACAAAAATTGATTGGGGAATTAAAGTTCCTATGAATCCAAAGCATACAGTTTATGTATGGCTTGATGCGTTGACAAACTATATAACCGCACTTGGCTATCGCTGTGACAAAAAGAGTGAAAATTACAATAAGTATTGGCCTGCTGATGTGCATATTATAGGAAAGGATATTTTGAGGTTCCATACAATATATTGGCCCATCTTCCTTATGGCGTTGGGAGAGCCGTTGCCGAAACAGATTTTTGGTCATCCGTGGCTTTTAAACGGCGAGGATAAAATGAGTAAGTCAATAGGCAATGTTATTTACGCAGACGATTTGGTGAAGAATTTCGGTGTCGATGCGGTAAGATATTATCTGTTGCACGAAATGCCTTTTGCGTCAGACGGCACGATCACCTTTGAAACTTTGATTTCAAGATACAACTCAGAGCTTGCAAACACTCTCGGAAATCTTGTCAACAGAACTGTGTCTATGGTCAACAAGTATTTTGACGGCGTTATTCCTGCAACGGCGGAAAAGACAGATTTTGATGACAGTCTTGCCGAGCTTTGCGTAAACAATGCGAAGAAAACGGCAGAGTGTATGGATAAGTTAAAGGTGGCAGATGCAATGGATTGCATTTGGGGAATTGTAAACCGTGCCAACAAGTATATAGACGAAACAATGCCGTGGGTGCTTGCAAAGTCTGACGAGGGCCGTGAACAGCTTAAGACGGTTATGTATAACCTGATTGAAGCCATTAGATTTATCACATCACTTCTCGGCTCGTTTATGCCTGATACCCAGGTTGCGATTGCAAAGCAAACGGGAGCGGATGAGTTGTCTTGGGAAAGCCTTGCTGAGTTTGGAAAGACAAAGTCGGGCGTAAAGGTTGGAGCGGCTGAACCTTTGTTTGTTCGTATTGATGCGGAGCAGAAGCTCAAGGAACTTGAAGATGAATTGATGCCTAAGGAAGAAAAAATTGAAATTGAACCATACAAAGAAAATGTTACCATAGATGATTTTGATAAACTTGACATAAGAGTGGGAAAAGTCGTTGTATGTGAGAAGGTGCCGAAGTCCTCCAAGCTTTTGAGATTTGAGTTAGAGGTAGGCTCGGAACGCCGTCAGATACTTTCGGGAATAGCAAAATACTATGAGCCCGAAGATTTGATTGGCAAGAATGTGCTGTTTATCGCTAACTTCCCACCGAGAAAGATGATGGGTTATGAGTCAAACGGAATGATTTTGTCGGCAGAGCACGACGGAAAATTGGTCGTTACATCAACTCTTGATGATATTCAAAGCGGTGCACAGATAGTATAAAAAAACAGTAATAAATTGACGGAGCAGTACAATTAATGCTCCGTCAATTTTTATATATTTATAATGCCTGTTATTACGTTATGAAGATTTATGTTGCAGGTAAGTGCGTATTTAATTGTATATGCTGTACCGCCTCTGGGCGAGGTCATATAGAATATACAGTGGTCACTGTTGTCTATCATATACCGATTGCGTTTTTGCATACAACCATCATAATATTCGTCTGAAACATAGACGATATTATCTGCAAGAGTCAGAATATAATTATATTCCTTTATGTTTTTTAAATTCCAATTGTTAGCTTGCTCTCTGCAGGGCAATGCAAGCGTGAGTTTGATGTTGGGATTATGCTCTCTCGCAGCAATAACTGCTTTTGCTGCAAGAGTATCAAAGCCTAAGGCTCCGCCTGCAATGAAATTACACACTCCCATTTCGATAAGTGTATTAATTAATTTCAACAGATTTTGGCTTATTATCTCTTTGTGATCTTTTTTTATAATCCTATGACCCGTAAAACAACAGGTCTTTGATTTTTCGCACATATTCGTACTCCTTAGATTGAATAAGTATAATCGTTTATTAAATATGAAAACTGCATAACAGTATGGTGTAATTATAAATTCAAAATAGATTTGATGAATGATTGTCCAAAGCCCAACAGTTGCTAAGCCCAACTGCAATGAAAAAATTACTTTGAATTTTACAATCTTCCATTGAGCAATTAAAAAAAGTATACCACAGACGCGAATTTAAGTCAATTACGTTAAAAATATGCACAAAAAAACTAAGTGAGTTTTGTCAAAAAAATGCGTGCAGCAAAGAAAATTTTTTTATTAGACAAACGCACCATTGACACAATATTTTGAGTTATAATGATTGGTCAAATACACTATAAGGCGGAATTGTGTAAATATTACATTTATGTGACAAGTATAGCGTATTTATGCATAACTAACAAAAAATGTTGGATATTGAATTTAAAATATAAAAAAACGACGGAAAACTATTGATTTAAGTGTGAAAATATGCTATAATATGTACAATGGCAAAATTTTTTGGATAAAAAGAGATTAATTTTGAGGTGGATATTAATGCGAATGCGTATTAGGACAGTTATTGTATGCACAATATGTATATTATCTATTGTGCTTGCACAGGGCGCAGTATTTGGTATGGAGTTTTCAGATGTCCCGATTACTGCTACATATTATAAGGCTGTAAATAAGCTTAGCAATGAAGGAATTATACAGGGCAGAGGCGATGGTAGATTTGGTCCCAGGGATAAGACGACACGTGCGGAGTTTTGTGCATTTGTTGCAAGGGCGAATAACTACAATGAAAATTATTATACTGCAAGCGGAACTCCATTTACAGATGTTGCAAGCGACAGTTGGGCACAGGGATATATTTCATATTGTTATGAAAACGGCTATGTAAACGGAATGACGGAAACGAGTTTTTCGCCCAATGATAATGTAACGGCGGAACAGGCGATTAAGGTTGTAGTATGTGCCAGCGGCTTAGGGGATGACTCCCTTTCAAAGGTTGGACCTATGTGGTATTCGGGTTATGTCGATATTGCAAAGAAAAACGGATTGCTTGACGGAGGAATATACACGATAGGTTTGCCTGCAACAAGAGCGTTTGTGGCTCAGATTGTTTATAATTCTATGCTGATAAAGGGCGAGAATAAGGCGACGGGAACAGATGCAGTTGATGTAAGCGGAAACAGATTATCAGGCGGAACAACGGTTGCTGTTGTTGATAGCACTGTTACAAATACATATGAGCCTGAGGATATATGGGAGCCGACTGATGCTGAGGCACTTGAACGCGAATATTATCAGAAGGTTCAATACTATGGTGAAGATTACGAGAAATACATAAAAGAAGAAGAAAACAGTAATAACTATGCTGTTGCTGATAGTGATAAAGAATACGAATATGTACCTGTGGGTTCTTCTGACGGAATGTTAATAGTAATCGATCCCGGACACAACAACAGCGGTGTTGATACGGGTGCTACGGGCAATGGCTTGAGAGAGCAGGATATTACATTCTATATTGCGGAGAAGCTTAAACCTCTCCTTGAAAGAAATGGTTTCCAGGTAATAATGACAAGAAATTCTGTTAAGGAAAATGTATCAACCGAGTCGGTAAGTGCCAGCCTTGCCCGCAGAGCGGACATTGCAAACAGAAACGGAGCGGATTTGTTTGTTTCTATTCACTGTAATGCCGGAGGGGGTACAGGTACAGAAACATACTACTGTACAGGTTCGAATGACGGAAAGGTGTTCGCAACATATATTCAAGAGGGAATACTTGACGAGGTCGGCTTGAGAAATCGCGGAGTCAAGAATGCCAGATATGCTGTTTTGAGAAACACTAATATGACAGCAGCATTGGTTGAAACAGGATTTATTGATTCTGCAAATGATGCTAAGTATTTAGGCAGTGAAAAATATCAGCAGGCTTTTGCTGAGGGAATTGCAAAAGGTATTTGTAATTATGTTGGCATAGAATATCGATAAGATTTTAATACCGACGGCAGTAAATTGCCGTCGGTATTTGTAATAACAGATTGATGGCGGAGGATAAAATGATTAGCAATAAAAAAATAGTAAAACCGGAACTTCTTGCTCCGGCAGGAAACTTAGAAAAACTAAAAACTGCATTGACGTATGGTGCTGATGCAGTGTATATAGGAGGAGAGGAATTTTCTTTAAGAGTTGCGGCTGATAACTTTACAAATGATGAGATACGACAGGGTGTGGAATTTGCCAAAAGCAGAGGGAAAAAAGTGTATCTCACAGCAAATATTATTCCGCATAATAAGGACATAGACGAATATGAAAAATTCCTGCGTGAGGTCAAGGATATCGGAATAGATGCCGTTATACTGTCGGACCTCGGTATGTTTGACATAACCCGAGAAATCGCACCGGAGCTTGATATTCACATAAGCACTCAGGCGAACAACGTGAATTACAGAAGTGCGCGCAAGTGGTATGAGATGGGAGCAAAGCGTGTTATTCTTGCAAGAGAAATGTCCCTTGATGAGATATCGGAAATCCGTGAACGTACCGACCCGAACTTAGAGCTTGAGGCGTTTGTACACGGGGCAATGTGTATATCGTATTCAGGCAGATGTTTGCTCAGCAACTATATGTCGGGCCGTGACAGCAATCAAGGAGCCTGCGCTCACCCCTGCAGATGGAAGTATTATTTGATGGAAGAACAGCGTCCCGGAGAGTATATGCCCGTATACGAAAATGAGAGAGGAACATTCATTTATAATTCAAAGGACTTATGTATGATAGAACATATAGATAAACTTGTGGAATGTGGTCTTTCGAGTTTTAAAATAGAGGGAAGAGTCAAGTCGGAATTTTATGTGGCAACAGTCGTTGCGGCATACAGACAAGCTATAGATTCATATATAGCCGATCCTGAGAATTGGAAATTTAAACAGGAGTGGTATGACGAACTTAAAAAGGTGAGTCACAGAGATTACACAACAGGTTTTTATTTCGGTAAGCCCGGCGGTTCGGAACAGCACTATGCCAGCAGTTCATATATCCGCAACTATGATATGGTTGGAACTGTTGATGACTTTGACGAAGAGAGTATGACGGCAAAAGTTGTTCAGAAGAACAGATTTTTTGTTGGTGACGAGGTCGAATTCTTGTGCCCTGACGGCAGCTTCTTTACACAAAAGATTAATGAGATTATTGATGAAAGCGGAAATTGTATAGAGGTTGCAAACAGACCGCAAAGTGTTGTGTATATAAAAACGGATAAAAAAGCCGAAAAAAGTTCGTTTATGAGAAAAAAGCGTTCAAACGATTGAGGTAACATATAGTGTTACAAATTTGTAAGACATTGACATACTATCGTTATTGACTTTTTACAACAAAGGTGGTAGAATGAAGACAAAAGAATGTTATTGTAAGGATAATATATGATTATGGAGGTTATATATCTATGAAAAAAATGAGATGCTTTATAAGCGTTGTTTTATCAGTCGCTATGGTGCTGTCGTGCTTTGTTGCTTTTGCTGATGGAACAACAACAGGGAAATTGACAGATGTTACATCGGATAGTGTGTATTATAATGCTGTCAAGACGTTAAATGCAATGGGCGTAATTAACGGATATGAGGATAGCACATTCAGACCTGACCAAAATGTTACAAGGGCAGAGTTTACAGCTATGCTTATGAGAACACTGAAACTTGGAGCAATCGGAAGCACAAGTGCCGCTGAATTACCATTTACTGATATTGATGATAACAACGGCGATTACAATTGGGCAATTCCAAACATCAATACAGCATATGCAAAGGGTGTTATCAACGGTTATGAGGACAACACATTCAGACCGAGCGACAATGTTGCATACGAGGAAGCAATTAAAATGATAATGTGTACTCTTGGATATACGGCATCTGTAGATGCTACACCTTGGTATGCAAACTATATCAGCATTGCGGCTCAAAAGGGTGTAACAAAGGTGGCTTCTCAAATCGGTGCTGCAGAAACACCTGCAAGCCGTGCTTGTATCGCACAGCTTCTTTACGATTCTCTTGACGTAAGAATTGTTGAGAACAACGAAGTTACAGACAAAACAATTTTGAATGACTACTTAAATTATGAAAAGACAACAGGTATAATATATTCAAATGATGTAACAAGCATTGAGTCGCAGGATGTAAATCTTCGTGAGAACGAGATTATGATTTATGCAAAAGAGCCTAACACAAATAGTTATGAGTTGCATACATATATAACAACAGATACCAATTTAAAGAATTATTTGGGATATGAGGTTGACTTCTACTATACAACTTCGGGTTCAACAAGAACAATTGCGTTGTGTGTCTTAAATGATGCAGAGCCTCTCGTTATAAGTGCTTCTGACGTTGAGACCGGCACTTCATCTAACAGTCAGCTTAAATATTATATGAACAAGGATGATAATAAAGAAAAGGTTGCAAATATTTCATCTGATAACGTAGTTATCTATAATGGTAAGCTTTACGGCAACAGCAGAAATGCGAGCCGTTTTGACGTAAGTATGATTCCTCTGATTGGTCAGGTAAAGCTTATTGATTCTGATAATGACAGAATATATGACGTGATTGATATTACGGCTTATGATGTATATTATGTTTCAAGCAAATCATCAACTTCATACGAAATTGTTGATAATGTAATTCAGCCTGCTGAAAATAAAACATTAAAGCTCGATAAGGCATCTGATGCAAATTTATCAATCGTAGACAAAAATGGTAAAGAACTTGAATTCAGTTCAATAGCAGTCGGAAATATTATTTGCTACACAAAGAGCAATGGCGGTACTCCGTTGAAAAAAGCAATAGTATTGAGCGATAAGGTTACAGGAACAATTAGCGCGGTTCAGAACGACACAATAACAATATCCGGCAAAGATTATTATATATCAAATGCGGCTCCGTGGTTAAACGGCGGAAAGCTGGATGAAGCTCCTCAGAACCAGGATTCAGGAACATATTATCTCGACTTAAATGGAGATGTAGTTGCATATACAAAAAATGCAACCTCTGTAAGCACATACTACGGTTTTGTGATTGCTTATGCAGAGGACAAAGAATCGTTTGACGGAGATGTTACATTCAGAATATTAAATTCTGCAGGAAGCACACAATATGTCAAAACATACAGAAGCACATCAGTTGATGGTGAGCCTTGTTCAAAGGGTACAGATGTACTAAATGCTTTAAGAGATGCTGCGGACAATGGTAAGTCAGGTGCTGAGGGTATTCAGCAGGTAATCAAATATACAACAAAAACCGTAAGCGGAGAAACTGTATTAGATAAGGTTTATACTGCGACTCCTGTTGATAAGGGCGGCGAGATTGTAACAGACAAGCTTACTACTTTGTCGACCATCACAAGGAATGATGTATCAGAATACAGCACTTCATCCACTACTATTACCTGCAATGGTGCAAAGGTGAACTTAAGTAATGCTACTGTATTTGTAGTTCCTGAAGACGGTGTTTATAATAACTTTAAAAAGTCAACTGTATCATCTGTGTTTAACTCAAGCGGTAATTACAAGATAGAAGTATTTGATGTTTCGGCAACCAATGTTCCTAAGGTAGTTGTTGCATATGGGGCTGACAGTTCTAAGAAGATAACTTCGTCATCTCCTGTATATGTTATAACAGATAAGACGCAGGCTATGAGAAATGATGAAGACACGTGGAAACTCGCAGGTTATAAGGCGGGTACATCGTTCAGTGAATTTGATTCAATGTGGATATCACAGGATTCTGATAAAGACGTTGTAGAAGCTCTTGAAAAAGGTGATATATTCAGAGTGGGAACGGATTTTGATGGTGATGCGCTGTTTGTTGCTGACGATGAAGAGAAAACACATATTATTTATCAAGTTGACAAAGAAAACGAGTTTGGAATATTTGGTAAAATAAACAGTTCGTCAGACAGCGGTATTCTCATAGGCAGTATTGTTGCAAAAGATGAAGGTTCTTTGTCCATTGCTCCTGAAAATCTCACAAAGGATAGTGAGGGTTATAATGAGTCTGAGTTACAGCTCTATAATGTAAAAGATTTTAATAGCGCTCAAATCCTTAAGTACGATAATACAGGCAAAAAATTAGAAATTATTGAAATACCAAATGATGAATATCAGGCTGCTATTGATGCATTGGCTACATATGATGATGGAATGGATCCAAGCAAAGTTCTGATCTATGTCTATAAGAAAGCAGTTAAACTTCTTGTAATTTTGCCTGAATAATTATAAGTAATTCAAAAATCCGCAAGACCATTGCTCTTGCGGATTTTTTCTGTATCATAATAGAGAAATTATTTTAAAACTTTAATAAAACTGCTTGACATCTTGAAAAAAATATGATATGATAATACAGTTCGATTTATATGTGGTAGTATGTATAAATATCGGGCGAGTCAAAATTAGGAGGTGAAGGATTAAATGAAAGTAAAACCTTCAGTAAAACCTATTTGTGAAAAATGTAAAGTTATAAAGAGAAAAGGCAAAGTAATGGTAATTTGCGAAAACCCGCGTCACAAGCAGAAGCAGGGTTAATGCAAAGGTTCTTATGGGGCAGGGTCAGGCTTATGAACCACTATTACTTTTAAGCTGATTCCGCATCAGCGGGTGAAATTCTGCTCCGATTGTTTTTTCTAAAATCAATGGAGGTGAAAAATTATGGCACGTATTGCAGGTGTGGATTTGCCAAACGAAAAGAGAGTAGAAATCGGTCTCACTTATATTTTCGGTATAGGTCTTTCCACTTCTAAAAAAATTCTTGCGGCAACAGGTGTTAATCCCGATACAAGAGTTAAAGATTTAACTGAGGACGAAGTTTCAAAACTCAGAGCTGAAATCGACAATTACAACGTAGAGGGTGACTTGAGACGTGATGTAGCTCTTGATATCAAGCGTTTGATAGAGATTAACTGCTTCCGTGGTATGCGTCATAGAAAGAGCTTGCCTGTTAGAGGTCAGCGTTCTAAGACAAATGCAAGAACACGTAAAGGTCCTAAGAAGACTATCGCAAACAAGAAGAAATAATCATTCTCAAACAGAATATACTACCATTATTTTTTCTTATGCAAACACGGCATTGTTAATGCTAAAATGAATTTGATTATTTTCTGTAAAAGATTACAGATATTCGTATTTTCAGGAGGTGAAAATTACAATGGCAAAGGCAGTTAAAAAGACACGTCGCCGCAGAGAGAAAAAGAATATCGAACGCGGTGCGGCACATATCAAATCTACATTTAATAATACCATTGTTACAATTACAGATGTAGCCGGAAATGCAATTTCTTGGGCATCAGCCGGCGGCCTCGGTTTCAGAGGTTCCAGAAAGAGTACTCCTTTTGCTGCTCAGATGGCAGCAGAAACTGCGGCAAAAGCAGCTATGGAGCACGGTTTGAAGTACGTTGAAGTATATGTTAAGGGCCCGGGTTCAGGCCGTGAAGCTGCTATTCGTGCGCTTCAGGTAGCAGGACTTGAGGTAAATATGATTAAGGATGTTACACCTATTCCTCATAACGGTTGCAGACCGCCAAAGAGAAGACGTGTATAATTACGGAGGTGAAATTTTATGGCAAGATATACTGAATCTGTTTGCAGAATATGCAGACGTGAAGGTCAGAAATTATTCTTAAAGGGTGACAGATGTTACACCGATAAGTGTGCTGTATCAAGACGTGCATACGCACCGGGTCAGCACGGTCAGGGACGCCGTAAACTTTCTGAGTACGGAACTCAGCTCCGTGAAAAGCAGAAAGTTAGACGCGCGTATGGCGTTTTAGAAGGTCAGTTCGAACACTATTTCGAAATGGCAAACAAAAAAGAGGGTGTTACAGGTGAAAACCTTCTCACAATCCTCGAGAGCAGACTTGACAATGTTGTATTTAGATTAGGTCTTGCAGTTTCAAGACCTGAGGCAAGACAGCTTGTATCACATGCTCATTTCACAGTAAACGGCAAGAAGATTAACATTCCTTCTTATCTCGTAAAGCCGGGTGATGTTATTGCTGTTAAAGAAAAGTCACGTCACAGCTCAAAGTTTGAGGCTATTCTCGCTTCAACAGAGAGCAGAGTTGTTCCTAAGTGGCTTGATATGAACAGAGATACTCTTGAAGGTAAAGTTATCGCTCTTGCTGAGCGTGAAGATATTGATATGCCGATTGAAGAGCATATGATTGTTGAGTATTACAGCAAATAATAATGTGTTGTAAGCAGAGCAAAGGCTCTGTAAATTTAGGAGGGCTGACAATGATAGA
>CACYTW010000030.1 GCA_902777435.1 uncultured Ruminococcus sp.
AATATCAGCGTCACGGAGCAAGCGGCAGCTTTGCGGGCGATGAATACATATCGGTACAATGATACTTCTGCCCAGCCACAGTCCGAGCGTTAAAAGCGTCGCAGGCAATGGGGGCAGCTCGGTCGGATGACGGAGAGGTGAAATTCCTATGGAGTGCTTTTGCAAAGCACCGTCTGTAATTGCTTTAAAGGATTGAACAGTTTGAGTTGTACCCGTCTTTACGGGCGGGTACGGCTTAGATTTAATATCAGAAATTAACGCATTTTTCAGAATGCTTTAATTTGTAATATTAAATCTATACAAGTACACTATACTATTCATTTGTGTTTAGTGTGCCTGTATCATTTAAAAAGGAGGTCGCACTATGACAGATATTAAAGAATTTAAAAACACCGAAAGCCTTGTGGATATAAACGATATATCCGTAGACAAAAATTTGCCGAAATCGGAGCGTATTAAGGAATACATAAGGCAGATTAAAAATCCGTACTGCTTCAAGTGCGGAGATTTTGTTGTTAAAGCAAGGTATAGCAACAACGGTCTTTCTATTGAGGATTGTTTGCAAAGCATCATTATATAAATTTTTTGCAGTGTTCGCAGCTCCGTGATACAATATATTACGGAAAAAGAATTGAATATAAGATAAATTCAAAACTCTTTGATTTTGCGGACAAGCCCGTAAAATTCAAGGAGGTATCAAACTATGTTGTATTATGCAACGGAATACTTACGCTTATCATACACAAATGATAAAACAAACGAAAGCGACAGTATTGCAAATCAGAGAAAATATATCGATGAATTTGTCAAGAGAAATCCCGATATTAGGATTGTTAATGAACGAGTGGATGACGGTTACAGCGGCATTGTTTTTGACCGTCCTGCATTTAAGGCAATGATAGACGATATTAAAAACGGTAGAATAAACTGCGTTATAGTAAAGGATTTATCAAGACTCGGCAGAGAGTATAACGAAACCTTTACATACTTACGCAAAATATTTCCCTCGCTCGGCGTTCGCTTTATTGCCATAAATGATAATGTGGATACGGCAAAAGAGTCTGTATCCGGTGACCTTTCCGTATCCTTTAAAGGTGTTATGAATGACGAGTATTGCAGGGATATATCGGTAAAGGTACGCACAGCATTGAATATCAAGAGAAAAAACGGCGATTATGTTGGTGCTGTTCCCGTTTATGGCTATAAAAAAGCTGACGATAACAAAAATCAGCTTGTCATTGACGAATATGCCGCAAGAGTGATAAAAGATATATTCAAAATGAGGATAGACGGTTACAGCGCAGACAGAATTGCCGCCGAACTTAATCGGCTTGCTGTTCTTTCACCGAGAGAATACAAAAAGGACAATAACATACCGCTTCCCCGTAACGGATACTGCGATAAAGAAAATTCAAAATGGTCTGCTACAACGGTTATCCGTATTCTTAAAGATGAGGTATATACGGGTAAGCTTATACAAGGCAAATATGGCAAGCCAAATTACAAGGTCAAGGAATATATAAAGCGTAGTGCCGATGAAGTGTTTGTAACGGAAAATGCTCACGAAGCTATAATAAGCAGACAGGATTTTGACCTTGTTCAAAGAATTATGCGTATAGATACGAGAATATCGCCCCAGAAATCCGTATTGCATTTGTTTTCGGGCATTTTAATATGCGGCTGCTGCGGAAACCGTATGACGAGAAAAACCGTAACATATAACGGCGAGAAATATTTTTACTATTATTGTCCTACCGGAAAGAAAAACGGTTGCACGGGCGGTAATATGGTAAAAGAAAATGACCTAATCAACTGCGTTACCGAAAGTATAAAAGCACATATTAAAAATGCTGCATCCTTAGAGGATTTACTCTGCGGAATAAACAGTCAGGCAATAAATCGCGATATGTGCAATAAAATATCGGCACAAATTAAAGAGGTGCAAAAACAGCTTGAAAAAACATCCGAATATAAGTCAAGCCTATATGAAAATTATGTTTCCGGCATTCTTGACAAAAGTGATTACAAAGCCTTAAACGCTTCCTATTCAGACGATAAAAAGCGTCTTGAAAATGCTGTTAAACAGCTTGAAGCAGAGCTTGACGAATGTAAAAACAACACTTCCAAAAAGCTGCAATGGGTTGAGCGTTTCAAAGCCTTTGAAAACATTGATAAAATCGACAGAAATGTAGTTGTTCAGCTTATTGAGTGCATACATATATATGACAAAACGCACTTACAGATAACATTCAATTTCAAAGATGAATACGAACAGGCGTTATCTGCATTAAAAGAATATGGGGAGGGTGTTTGATATGGCAAGAAAAAGCAGAAAAAATATAACAGACCGGCAAATAGAAATTTTGAACATAGCTCAATATATACGAACAGCGGAATATGTCAGATTATCGGTTGAAGATAATGACAACAAAGGCAATTCCATAGAAAATCAGAAATTGATACTTGACGATTATATTGCCCATAACAGTGATATGAGGTTGGTTGATGTATATATAGATAACGGAGCGACAGGGACAAATTTTCAGCGTCCGGAATTTCAGCGAATGATTGATGATATTGAAAATGGCAAAATTGACTGTGTGATTGTAAAGGACTTATCAAGGCTCGGCAGAAACAGTATTGATACGGGATTTTACATAGACCGATACTTTCCTGAAAAGAAAGTGCGTTTTATTGCTGTAAATGATAATTTTGATACAGAAGCATTGTCAAACGGAGATGAGATGCTATTGTATATCAAAAATATTATCAATGAAGCCTATGCTTTGGATATTGGCAAGAAAATAAAAACGCAAGCGCGACAGGCTATGCGTGACGGACAGTATGTGAGTGCAAGACCGAAATACGGCTATCTCAAAGATCCCAATGACTGCCACAAGCTTATAGTAAATCCCGAAACGGCTCCCGTTGTAAGGCTGATATTTGAGCTTTTTAACGGCGGTACGGCGATGAATGAGATATGCTTGCAGCTTAATGAAAGGCAAATCCCCACACCGAGCGTTTATGGTTATCAAAAAGGATATATAACCTCAAAAAAGAGTATCGGCAACGGATTATGGCAAACTATGACCATTCGGCAAATCTTAACACACGAAATATATACGGGGAAACTTGTGCAGGGCAGAAGTGACAGCGTGGCGAAAAAACAAACTGCCGTTGACAAAGATAAATGGATTATTGTTCCGAATACGCACGAAGCAATTATATCGCAGGAGATGTTTGATAAGGCACAGGAGCGTATCGAGCAACTGAAGAATAAGCATAAAAACTTATCTGTAACGCCCTATACCGAAAATATATGGAAAGGAAAAATCTTTTGCGGCGAGTGCGGAAGACCATTGCACCGTCAAAGGCAAAAACGAGTAAAAACAGGATACGCATACAGTCTTATGTGTCTTACAAACACAAGGTATAAGCGAGGCGGATGCGATAATGGCAGTATTCTTGAAAAGGACTTGCTAAATGTTGTTATTACCTCAATAAAGGCACAGGCTTCCGTTCTTGCCGATAGAAAAAATCTTATCTTCCATTCGTTGACGGATAAGAAAAGAATTGAGGAACATCAAGCACAATTAAAGGATTTGAGAGCATATATAGCCAAAAATCAAAATTTCTTAAACAGCTTGTATGAAAACCTTGTGAACGGCGTTATATCACAAGAGGAATATCACGCTATGAGGATTGATTACGGTGATAAAATTTCCGATACCGTAAAACGCATTAAAGAGGTTGAAACAAAGCAAACGGAGCTTGAAAAACAGTATAATCAATACTGCGACCTATCCGATGCTGTTTCCTCAATCATAAAGAATAATACGCTCACAAAAGAGCTTATAAATAAGTTAATTGAGCGTATTGACATTTACAAAGGCAAAAGAGTTGAGATAACATATAGCTTTAACAATGAATATGAAAGCGAGGTGTCGGCAGATGAAATACATCATAGCCATTTATCTGAGGTTATCGGTTGACGATAAGCGTATTGAGAGTATGAGTATTGAATCTCAAAGGCTGCTGCTTCGCAAATATGCGGAAAAACTTGCTGATGATGTTGAAATTATCGAGTATGTTGATAACGGATACACGGGAACTAATTTTGAGCGTCCCGGCGTACAACAGCTTTTATGTGATATTAAAGCATATAAAATAAACTGCGTTTTGGTAAAGGATTTTTCTCGTTTCGGCAGAAACAGTATCGAAGTCGGATATTTTACACAACAGATATTCCCTTTATTCGGAGTGCGTTTTATATCCGTCAGCGATAACTATGACAGCGACGAACACAAGGGCGATACAGGCGGTATTTCCGTAGCCGTAAAATATCTTGTAAATGAGTATTACAGCCGAGATTTATCAGTAAAAACAAAAAGCGCCAAATACACAAAAATGCGGCGTGGAGAATATAAATCAGGCAATTATGCCTACGGCTATAAATCCGGAGCAGACAGAGAACAAGTTATAGACGAAAAGGCTGCCGAGGTTGTTAAAATGATATTTGAGCTTGCGGCAGAAGGAAAATCAACTGCATATATATCAAAGGTGTTATTTGATAAAAATATACCTACTCCGGCACAACATAAGGGCATTAAAGGAAATTACGGCTTCCGCTTTCCAAACTGCAAATATTGGAGCATTTCTACCATAAACCGGCTTCTTGAAAATGAGCAGTATATCGGTATGTTTGTAATGTGCAAACAAAGAGTACAAGATGTAGGCAGCACAAAGATGGTAAAGCGTGACGAAAGCGAGTGGATAAAAATCCCCAATCATCATCCGGCTATTGTTTCGGAGGAACTGTTTAAAAAGGCAAATCAAATGCGCCGTACCTTTAAACAGCCAAATAAACAACAGCGTAGCTATCCGCTTCGCTCTAAGGTTATGTGCGGATGCTGTAAACACGCAATGGATTATGCACCAAAGAAATCGCCTGTGTACCGATGCGGCTATACAAGAAATGACGAAACGGAGCTTTGTTATAAGCAGGAAATATCGGAAAGTCTATTAAACAAAGCGGTATTTGATATAATTTCAAAGCAGGCTGAAATCATTTTGAATATTGATAATGCTTCAAATATTGATAATGCACAGATTAAAACCGAACAGCTTGCAGATATGGAAAAGCAGATAACGGCTTACCAAAAGGAAAAGCAGATTTTGTATGAGCAATTATTAACAGGAAAAATTACTCTTGAGGAATACAAAAAGCTAAAACAGGAAACTGATACAAAGGTAGAAAATTATCGTGTTCAATACAATAAATACCGGCAGTCGGCAGAACAAACACGGCTTGAAAATGACGAGAAATTAAAAACTCTGCAAACAGCAAAAACAGTGAAAAAGGAAAACACCTTGACACAAGCACTCGCAGATATGCTCATAGACAAAGTGTATGTTTACCCCGACAACAGGCTTGAAATTGAGTGGAAAATCAAGGACTTTTGCACTGATACAACGGTAATGTTGAGTTAATAAAAATTTTAGTTTTAGCTTGACATACGGGTGTCTGAAGTAATGAAAACTGCAATATAATTAAAAATATTTTAAAAAGTATTGACATTCACCCAAGGTGAAGGTTTATAATGTATAATATAAGATTTCTACTTACAGAAAGGCGATTGTATGATATGTTTATCAATGATGTTGTGAAAAGAACGGGGCTGACTAAAAAAGCCATTCGTTTTTATGAAGACAAAGGACTGCTATCTGTTCAAAGACAAATAAACGGCTATCGTTCGTATTCCGAAGATAATATTTTGACATTAAAAAAATAAAGATGCTGCGTTCATGCGGGGTGTCGGTTTCAGATATAAGGCTCCTGTTTGGTAATATGATTACAATTGAAGAATTGCTTATTAAAAGAAAAAAGCAGGTTGAAAATGAGTATGAAAACTATTCAAGTATGTTTGAAGATATTTTAAATGTTTTTCAAAATTATAAAAAAGGACAGTATGATTTAGATGTACAATTTAATGAAACAATATATAATTCTTTTATACCATCCGATACATTATTATTAGGGATAGATATAGGAACAACCTCAATAAGTGCAGTTGTTATTGATATAGAAAACAAAACAAATATAGAAACGTATACATTAGATAACGCTGCCGGCATAAAATCGTCAAGCCCTTGTTTTAACGAACGGAATACGATGATTATTTATGATAAGGTTATTAAGCTCGTTGAACTGATTGTTACGGATTATCCCGGCATTAAAGCCATTGGGGTTACCGGTCAGATGCATGGGATTGTGTACATTGATGAAAAAGGGGATGACGTATCTCCTTTGGTTACCTGGCAGGATAAGCGTGCTGACGAAATGCTTGAAAACAGCTGTACATATTGCGAAAAAATTTTTGAAGTTACAAGCAAAAGAATTTATACAGGCTTTGGGTTTGCTACTCATTATTATAATATATTAAATCAGCTTGTGCCGTCAAGCGCATACAGCTTTTGCAGTATAATGGATTACATTGTAATGAAGCTTACAAATCAACACCGTCCTTTGATACATGTTTCTGTTGCGGCAAGTTTTGGGCTTTTTGACACAAAAACCTTGTCATTTGATAAAGAATCAATTTCAAAGCTTGGAATGGATAATATAGCTTTACCGGATGTTACAGATGAATTTTTTATTGGCGGAAATTACAAAAAGATTCCGGTATCGGTTGCCATCGGAGATAATCAGGCAAGCTTTTTAGGAGCTGTCGAAAATCTGGATGAAACTGTATTGGTTAATATAGGAACGGGAAGTCAGATTTCTTTTATGTCTGATTTCTGCGTAACGGATGACCGATTGGAGCTTCGCCCGCTTTTTAAAGATAAGTATATTTTATGCGGGTCTGCGCTTTGCGGAGGTGCATCTTATGCATTGCTTGAAAGTTTTTTTCGAAGTTACATACAAGCATCAAATTCGGACAATTCTTTGCAATATGATATTTTAAATAAGTTGGCTTATGATGCATATAAACACAATAAAAAACCGCTTGCTGTCAATACATTGTTTTCCGGCAAACGAAGCAATCCGAACATACAAGGCTCTATACTTAATATTACAAGAGAAAACTTTACACCCGGTCAGCTTGCTTTGGGTTTTATAACCGGAATTTGCAAAGAGTTATATGATTTCATGCCGGTAAATACCGAAAAAAAGTTAATTGTTGCATCCGGAAATGCTGTAAGAAAAATTCCGGTTATGAAGCAAGTGATTGAGGATATGTTCAGATTGCCCGTTCAGATATCATACAACAAAGAAGAGGCGTCTGTGGGCGCGGCATTATTTTCAGCAATAGCCGCAAATGTTGTAAAAAATATTTATGAAGCATCTGCATTTATAAGTTATAGGGAGGATATAAAGTGATGAAAAATTATATGAGAATAGAGTTTAAAATATCTGACGAAAATGTTTTTTTGTATTCGATTAAAAACGATATGAAAACATTTGAATGTAATATTTTAAATAATAAAATAAATTGCAATGTATATTATGATTTTAATGAAAAACCATTGTCTTTGCAATCTGACATCAAAAAAAATGATACCGTCAAGGTTATACTTATGCCGTTTCGCATTGAGCTTTGGGTTAATTCCGTACTCAAGGATGAAGAATGGCCTGCCGGAAATTGCCTGTTCACAAAAGAAGATGAGATAAAAAGCAATACCGACATTTCTGTTTCCGAATATTCATACACAAAAAACATTCAGCCTGTCGTTGTAGGAACATTTGAAAATGCGAACGGCTGGAAACCGGAAGAAAATGTTTTCGTTGGTGATTGCATGCCTTATGTGTGTGATAACAGATACCATGTCCTATATTTAAAAGACCGACATCATCACAGAAGCAAGTGGAGTAAAGGAGCGCATCAATGGGAACATATTTCCACACATGACTTTAAAACATGGGAAATACATCCTATGGCAATCGAAATAACCGAGCCGTACGAGGGCTCGATTTGTACCGGGTCATGGATAAAAAAAGATGATACCGACTATCTTTTCTATACAGTGAGAATGGCTGATAGCTCTCCGGCTCCGATACGCAGAAGCATTTCTAAGGATGGATATCACTTTGATAAGGACAATGATTTTTCAATTATATTGTCAAAGAAATATAACGGAGAAAGTGCCAGAGATCCAAAAGTGATATTAGCGGATGACGGCTTGTATCATATGTTTTTAACCACAAGCCTTGAAGCTGAACAAAAAGGTTGTCTTGCACACCTGATTTCAAAAGACTTATATAAATGGGAAGAAACAGAAATCCCGATTTATATTTCAGAAAGTTCAGAACAGCCGGAATGTCCTGATTATATAAAATACAACGGTTACTATTATTTAATTTTCAGTTTACGAGGCAAAGCACATTACATGATATCCCAAAATCCTTTAGACAGTTGGAGGATGCCTGAAAACCCTATCATTCCATGTGATTCGGTTCCTAAAGGTGCCGTGTGGAATGACAAGATTATGTTTACAGGTTTCAAACCAATAAACGGTTATGCCGGAACAATGACATTTGTGGCTGCCACAAATGATGAAAACGGAATTTTAATATTTGAATGATTTTTTAGTTATAATGATGCCAAAGTTGTCCTGAGCCCTTAGGACAACTTTTGTTTCAGCTTGATATAAGGGTTACGTAAAGAATGAGCGTGTAACTTTTGCGGTAGTTCTTTGTTTGCGTTGAGTATCTTTTTTATTGCCCTGTTTGGTACGGCTTTTTCCATAAGACCGCCCGTCGAGTTAGGGCATATAACACCATCTTTGTTCCAAGTCTTTCCGTGTTGTTTTGCTTGTTCGTCTAATTATCACTTGCAAACCTCACATTAGGGAGCGAATTTTATTATTCGGCTGATTTTATACATAGAAGGCAAAGTGCCCATATGCGATTTAAAGGTTTTCGTGAAAAAAGACATATTTGTAAATCCGCACATATAAGCAGCGTCTGACACTGAATGGCCGTCAGAAATGTATTCTGCTGCTTTTCTGCAGCGGAAGCCGTTTATATACTGCACAATAGTCTGACCGGTAATTTTCTTAAATTCACGGGACAGGGTATATTTATCCGTAAGTACATTTTCGGATATTTCGTCCAGGGATAATTTTCTTTCATAGTTTGCACGTATAAATTTGATAGCACTTTTGACCGATTCAAAGGAAAGCCGTCTTATCGTATGTGTGTTTTCTGCAAGGGTATACTTTTCCCGCAGTTCAATAAGCATTTCTGTCATAATTTTGTTAAGCTTTGCGGTTCGGCATATGTCGGCGTTGTTCCCGTATAAATCAATAAGTGCCTTGAAGGAATTTAAGAAGGCTCTGCTTTCTATTTTTGAGGAAAATTGAAGTGAGACCGGATCAATATCAATCTGTCTGCAGAATTGAGTATCTATAATAAGACAGGCATATTTGAGTCTGTCGGCGGTGTTTGTGTGGTGAATTACATTGGAATTCACCAAAATAATGTCATTCTTTTGAAACGGAATAACCTTTTCATCTAACATAACAACTCCCTGACCTTCTGTGCATAGCTGAATTTCAAGATTATCATGCCAGTTTGCCTCGTGACTGTAAGCCGAGGAGGTAATCTCTATGTCTGTCGAAAGCCGAAACGGCAGATTGTTTGAAAAAGCCGTATACTCCTCATAGCGTGTGCCGAGCATTGTTATCACCTCTTACTTTTGCGTCAAAGACTTTTATATAGTTGATTTGCAAGATAATGTTAGTTTTACCCCATATATGACATTGTTTTTTATAATAAATCTATTATACTGTTATTATAATACAAAGTTCACAAAATTGCAAGTGAAAAAAGAGGTAGAATATGGGATATAAGATAATTGCACAGCTTTTCGGAATAGCGGCTATGGCGGCACTGTTTATAAGCTACCAACAGACAAGCCGAAGACGGTTGATTACGGGGAAATTGTGTGCTGATCTATGTTGGTCGGTGCACTATTTATGTCTTGCGGCATACGGTGGAGCGATACCTAATTTTATAGGAATTTTCCGAGAGCTTGTGTTTATAAACCGAGAAGAGAAAAAGTGGGCGGCTCATATATTTTGGCCGGTGATTTTTATTTTGCTGAACTGGCTTCTGGGGATCAGGACATTTGCATCGGCGATTAATATTCTGCCGATAGCGGCGTCAACCTTTGTAACGATATCATTGTGGTGCAGAAATCCGAGGCTAACCAAAATAATATCACTGCCCGTATCTGTCACATTTATGATTTATGATCTGTTTGTGGGCTCATATGTAGGTATGGTGAACGAAGGCATTGCAATTTTTTCGATAATTTTGTATTTTGTTAAAGAATTTAAAGAAACTAAAGGAGAGAAGAATAATGTGTAGTATTTTTTCTGAGGACTTTAAAACAGAAAAGAAATCTGTTGAAATCGAAAACAAACCTATTTCCGAATTTTCAAAAATAATTTCGGCAGAGGTGTCGGAGGAGGCAAAGCTGAAAGGGGAAAAATTCGCACAGGCAATCACAGACGGCTTTGTTTCGGATTTTGAAAAATCGGAAAAGCTGCTGAAGGACGGAAAGGTGAACGAAATGGATTTTATGGCACATGTTTCGACCTTTGCAGTGATAAATGGTATTATTTATATGACGTACTATGCAAATACCAAGGAACCGTCAGAGGATCCTAATAACCAAACAGCCCGTTTTGCGTATTGCCCCGTAAATGATATAGAGAATAAAACCTTTTTGGATATTCAGTCTGCGGGTGATATTTGTGCTGGTAGACGGGTTGATATGGTGTATGACACTATTTTGATGCAGAAGGATGATGATACATTATATATTTTATGGACTGCCAATATAGAAGGAAATTATTACAGACTGTATCGTCCGTTTAAAATCTCAACACAGGAGCTCGGAGAGATTTCGGTAAACAGATTTAAGGTAGGCGGGGTAATAAATGATTTCAGCATAAGCGGAATGAAAAGCGCTCTGGCTGAGAACGGGATAGGCTATAAGAAAATGTACAGTGACATCGGAATTATGCAAAAGCTGTCTGTTCGGACGGAGAACGATGAGAAGGTTTATTATACAGGAGCATACAGTGGAGATTTCACCTGTATTATAAAGAGCAGAGATCTTATAACCTGGGAATATGTTTCCGAACCGGATTTCGCAAACGATTCCATTTGGGAAAATGCAACTTATGTATTGGGTGATAAGTGTTTTTATTTTGTAAGACAGCATGATGAGTCAAAGTACGGTTTTCTGACAGTGTATGATTTGGTAAATAAAAAATGGGAAACTCCGATGCTGATCGAGGATTGTCAGTCGAGAGCGGATTTTATTGTTTACAACGGAGGACTATATTTGTTTCATGCACCTGTGGACAGGGAGCATATCGGGATAGTAAAGGTCGATACAGAAGACATCAGCAAGAGCGAGGTTGTGCTGCAGGCGCATATGCACACAAGCTGTTTCTATCCATTTGTTCAATATTTCGGAAATGATGAGCTTGCAATGTCATATACGGTTGCGCGTAAGCACATAAGACTTGCAAGGTTTAAACCGGATAAATATTTGTGATATTACAGAGACCATTGATTCCGGAACAGTGACATTGGTAGGTGATGTGAGATTTTTCTGTAAATTTGATTTTTCTATGATAGAAACTTTTAAAAATCTTATTACTGCTAAATGCCCGTATTTACGCTATTTGTGTTGTGATAAGAAGTGGTAAAAAGGATAGAAATGTATGTAACTCATATTTTATTCCTATACCACTTCTACACACAATACTCCTACACGTTATACAATTTATTTTATTTTTTCTATTTCTTCTCGCAACCATTTGGATTCTCTTTCAGTATATATTTTTTCGGTTATATCTGATATTTTATGTCCGACCATATATTTAATGGCATATTCATCAACTTTATATTTTTTTGCCATAGTCACGAAATGTTTTCTGCCATCATGCGGACGATGTTCAGGATTGAGACCTAATTCTTCCTTTATCTTTGTAAATTCCTTGTGATAATAGTTGTAAGTAAGATTTGTATTTTTTCCTTTATGTGGGTATGTGAATAAATATGAAGTTCCATTCACAACCGCTTTATCGTATCTTCTTTTAACAAGATTCTGTATTTTGGAATGTATCGGAACAATTCTGTCTATTCCCGCATCAGTTTTCATACCACCGGTGAAAGTCCAATTATCGATATTTATATTTTTTGTTTCGAGTAAACAAAGTTCCTGCGGACGCCACCCCGAATAACATTGTATGAGAATAAGGTCGATATAATTATCGTCTGTTAAATTATTCCATAGCAAATCCATTTCATAATCCGTGAATGCTATATGTTCATTTTTTACAGTGGTTATTTCTTTTATCGTTTCGTCTGACAAATTAAAAGTCCTTGCATAATTACGATCTACAAGTTCGTATTCAACAGCGTAATCAAGCATCTGGTTAAACAATGTCTTAATTTTATTCTTCATATTTGCATTGGGCCGCTGTTCTTTGCCTCGTACTGTTGCGACACCTTCTTCAACACAACCTTTTATATGTCTTGCTCGTAGCTCTGTGACTTTCATAGAATATACGGCACTACAATATTTCCAAGCAGATTCAACGGAATATACACTATTTGCGGTTTTCAGTGTTTTGAAATGCTCTTTTGACCAACGTTTGTACAAGTCTTTCACTGTCATAACAGAATCTAAATCATATGGGTTTTTATTATATTCAACTAAAGCTGAATAAGCATCATTATAAGTTTCAAAATATGATTCGGGTTTTAAAGGTTTGCAAATTGGTCGACCGACCGAGTTTTTACCAACGGTAATCATGGCTCTGAATGGCTTTCTTAAATTTCGGTTCTTAATCTCACTGATTTGACCGAATCCGTTTGGCAACCGTCTTCGTTTATTATTTTTATTACGAGGCTTTCTCGGTTTAGCCGTAGGTTTCATAGGATAACCACAATGAGGGCAAGCCATTGCTTTATCGCTAACCTGAAGTTCACATTCCGGGCATTGTATCAACATTTATATTCGCTCCTTCTTGATTTATTATTAATAATTATATATAATAATGTAGGAATTGTCAACTCCTACACTCAAAAAAATCGAGGTTTTTTATATGGTTAGTAATAATCAATCAAGTTGTCCCAAATGTGGCGGACAGTTAAAGTATTATGATAGCGTTAAACGGATTGTACGGACGAAAAGGCGTGCTACGAAAAAGGTAATAATCAGGCGGTTGAAATGTACCGGGTGTGGATGTTTACATAGAGAATTGCCAAGTTTTTTACTTCCTTACAAGCAATATGAAACCGAAGTTATATTGGGCGTTATTGAGGGGCTTATTTCATCTGAAACACTGGGTTTTGAGGATTATCCATGTGAAATGACAATGATTCGTTGGCGTACCTCGCTGAAATTACAAGCCCTTTTATGAGGAGGTTGATTTTTTATGAAAGTTGAATACGAAAAAATCATGGATATTATCGATATCGAGTGGCACGAAGAAATGATGTGTGCGGAGAAGTCTAAATGGCTGATGAAACGGACATTGAATCCAATCCGCAAATTGATATTTTATATGGATGCTAAACGATTTATGGCACATGTTTTTGGTATTGAATTAGTAAGGAATAAGATACGAAAAACCATGGGAGAGTCCTAACAAGGGCTCTTTCATTTTATATTTTTGAGAATTATTTTATAAGGGCTTGGAAGTAAAAAAGAACCGTGTGGGACGGTTCTTCGGTTGAATCACTTCTTATAAAATTTTGAGTAATTCGTGTAATTTTTGGATTTCTTATTCTTTAGCAGGAATAATAGGTATTCCGGTAAATTGCCATTCTCCTCTTTCGACTCATAGCACTTTGAATAAGAAGTATAATGTTTATCGACCATCAATCATCACCTCCAAGCTCTTATAAAATAATTCTCCTACTGATAACCGGTATTATATACCCGAATCTGCGTTTTGTCAAATTTCCACCTAAGTTGTTTTTACAAAACAGTAGTTCTTAACTTAGAATAGAAGTTGAAAGGAGGTAAACGCAGATGGAAGAAGTTACATTTGCAGACGGTTCTGTGCCCGTTATGGTAGCTGCCAGAGTTTTTGGAAAAGATGCCTCTTGGGTTAGAGCCGGAATCATAGCAGGCTGGCTGCCTATAGGTAAAGCCACGCGAAATGGTCAATTGGTGACCAATATTGAGGATATGAACTCGAAATATGGAAGGATTAACTTTTATATTTCCCCAAAACTTTTATTTAAGCCGTTTATCTCTATAATATTTTTCATAAAATCACTCCCCGAATTTTTCGCTCATGGCCGTATATACCTCGGTCAACATTCGGCTTATATCCTCCATTGTGAAGAGATATATCCGCTGTGCGTAAAGCGAGGCAAAGCCGAAGGCGTAAACCGACATATGATTGTAAAGCTTTTTTGCCGCTTCATTGCTCATTCCGTACTTGTTTTCAAGCACATTAAGCACCTGCGGAGAATTATCGTCATAGGCGGGCAAAAAATTATCGGTGAAATTTTTATTGATTCCCAGTATTTTAAAAAGCTCGGGCTCATCCTTTGCAAACTGGATATACTTAATACCAACCCCCTTAAAGGCAAGCGGCTGATTTAGCCCCTCTTTCACATATTCGCCGTACAGGGAATTGGCTTTTTTAACTACCTCGTCCCTTATCTCCTCCACCGAATTAAAGGCGGTGAAAATAGGGGCGGTGGAGGTGCCTAATTTTTGGGCTAAATTGCGGGCTGTAAGACAGCTCAACCCCTCTTCCCTTACCATACGGAAGGCAGTTTCTATTATTTGTTCCCTTGTACATTTTGATTTAGGCGGCATATACTTACTCCTTTTTAATTTAAAACAACTGTTTTGAAACACTTGTTATTATATAATATCTCTTCTTTCCTGTCAAGCAAAAAACAGAGTATGCTCGGTAAAACACGAACACACTCTGTTAATTTTATTCGGGATAGGTAAATCGCCTGTTTTTTATAAGGCTTTCCTTATAATTCTTAATATAGTACTTTGCCATATTAAGATTTTGCTCGGAATAGTTTCCACATTCTACAGGTGTCGCCCCCGGAATTTCCCCCTCGTAATTAAGGATAAAATCGCACATATCGCAAACCAGCGGAAATATATCTTCCGAACGCAAATCGCCGAAGACAACAAGGTAACAGCCCGTCCTACAGCCCATAGGCCCGAAATAAACTATACTGTCCCTTTCCTCGGTTGAGCGAAGAAAGGTAGCCCCTAAATGCTCGATAGTATGAAGCGCAGGCATATCTATAACCGGCTCTCTGTTGGGGGCTGTAATCCTTAAATCAAAGGTTGTAACGGTAACGCCGTCCCTTTTATCCTTTCTCGAAACATAAAGTCCCGAAAAAAGATTCAAGTGATTAATCCTAAAGCTTTCAATTTTTTCCACTCAAAACACCCCTAATTCATAATAATCCGTTTTACAAGCTTAATTATCTCGCACAGCGGAAGTATAAGGAATGAAAACAGCAATGACAGCATAAACTGACCGAATGAAAGTGTTGTCATTCCGAAAAGATAGCCCGCAGGGGTTAATACCAAGAAAATAATTACAAATAGGGTAAGTGCGGCGGCAAAATTCAAAAATCGGTTGGAGAAAGCTGTTATAACTCTTGATAACGCGCGAGAAATACAGCGGATAATTAAGGATACATTCTCTCTTTTAGCCGTTCGGAAGATTTGCGGAAGCCTTGATGGTGAGCAAGACTAATGTGCTTCATTTAGAAGTTCGAGTTCAAAAGGGAAAAGGAGCAATCTATTATGTACAGCAAAATTTTGAGTGATATTGCGACAGAATACTATCAGGCACAATATCCAAATGACGGCCAGCGATTTGTTGCATGGTATCTTCGGAACATCCACAATCTTGACACCTTTGAGGCGAAGGATTGCATTACCGATGGCGCCGGTGACAAGCAGATAGATGCAATTTATATCGACAATCAAGCATCTGTTATTTATATCATTCAGGGAAAGTTTTACAGCGGTGACGTAGTAGATGCCGAACCGTTAAGGGAGGTTCTTTCCTCCTGGATTCAAATTAAGGATCTTGCTCGTCTTCAGGATTCTGCAAATGAAAAGCTT
>CACYTW010000031.1 GCA_902777435.1 uncultured Ruminococcus sp.
TAGGGCAGGTGCTTGCTCCTGCCGAAAGATCAATTGGTATGACGGCAGGAGCAAGCCCCTGCCCTACGATATTTGATTTAAATTATATGCGAAACGGTAAATTGAAATGACGGCAGGAGCAAGCCCCTGCCCTACGATATTTGGTTTAAATTATATGCGAAACGTCAAATTGGTATAGCGGCAGGAGCAAGCCCCTGCCCTACGATATTTTATTTTGATTATCTGTGGAATGGCGGCAGGAGCAAGCCCCTGCCCTACGATATTTGGTTTAATTGTTTGTGAAATGACAAATATTCCGCAACGTATAATCAATATTCCACGCAACAGACAGCCTCGGCGGCGATACCCTCGCCTCTGCCGCAAAAACCGAGTTTTTCTGTTGTGGTTGCCTTTATGCTGATACAATCTATGGGCAGACCTAAATCTTCTGCGATATTTTCTATCATCTGTGGGATATATCCTGCCAGCTTAGGCTTTTGAGCAATAACTGTCGCATCTATGTTTATAACTTTGGCGTGCTTTTCCAAAAGAAGATTGTTGACCGCACGCAGTAAAGCTCTGCTGTCGGCACCCCTCCATTTTTCGTCGGTATCGGGGAAGTGCTTGCCGATATCGCCCAGGGCGACACTGCCGAGCATTGCGTCCATAATTGCGTGTATCAGCACATCGGCGTCAGAATGGCCGAGAAGTCCAAGCTCATACGGGATATCCACTCCGCCGAGAATCAGCTTTCTGTCGGCGGTAAGCCTGTGAACATCATAACCCATTCCAATACGCATTTTCTTTTCCTCCGTTTTTGTTATTCCCCCTGCGATTACCAAGTCGTCGGGTGTGGTAATCTTAATATTAGTAGGCGAGCCTTGAACTATTTTTATCGGACAGTTCATTGCCTCAACCACAGAACAATCGTCTGTCACGGTTAAGCCGAGTTCCAATGCACGCTTGTGTGCTGATTTAATTAATTCAGTATCAAACCCTTGAGGTGTTTGTATAGAGTATAGGTCAGAGCGGTCAATGGTATCTGTAATGGTATTGCCGTCTGCTTTCTTTATGGTATCCGTAACAGGTATGCCGAGTGCCGCCGCCTTTGAGTTATCAACCGCTTTTATAATCTCTGTAATCTGACTGTCAGTGACAAATGGTCTTGCTCCGTCGTGAATTAACACAATGTCGCAAGTTACATTGTCAAGTCCGTTGATAATGGAAGCCTGACGTGTATCACCGCCTGCCACAACAGCTTTGAGCTTAGTTATGCTATACTCCTTGGTAAGATTGATGACGTTTTGTATATCACATTCACGTGTGACGATTATTATATCGTCAACATAAATGTTTTTCTCAAACTTATCAAGTGTTTTAATGAGTATGGGAAGATTATCAACTTTCAGAAACTGTTTCGGTATATCGGATTTCATTCGGCTTCCGCTGCCTGCGGCGGCAATTAATGCTGTAATTGATTTGTTGTTAAACATATTACACCTCAATAATATTATTGAATAATTATCATTCATTATTTTTTGTAGGGCAGGGGCGGCAGGAGCAAGCCCCTGCCCTACGATATTTTATTTTGATTATCTGTGGAACGGCGGCAGGAGCAAGCCCCTGCCCTACGATATTTTATTTTGATTATCTGTGGAACGGCGGCAGGAGTAAGCCCCTGCCCTACGATATTTGATTTTGATTACCTATAATATATCGTTTATTACATCTCGTATATTTTTATAGGTGCTTATTTCTATTTTTTTAAACCTTTTAAGCTTATCGGTATTACATTCGGGGATTAACACACGTTTAAAGCCGAGTTTCTCTGCCTCAGCAATACGTGTTTCAAGGTAACTGCAAGAGCGTAATTCACCTGCAAGACCTACCTCACCGATTGCGACTATATCATTTGCTACCGCCTTATTTTTAAAGCTTGATGCAATGGATAAAAAGATACCCATATCGACTGCGGGTTCCGCCATTTTTATTCCGCCTACTACATTGACGTACACATCATATGATGATATGTGCAGACCTATTCTCTTTTCCATAACGGCGAGCATAATCAGCACACGTGAAATATCAATACCCTTTGACATTCTTCTTGCGTTGCCGAAGCTGCTTTGGCTTGTGAGTGCCTGAATTTCCGTCAGGATAGGTCTTGTACCCTCCATTGTGCATATAATGCAGGAGCCCGGCTCGCCAATCGGTCTGCCTGACAGCATTGCTTGTGACGGGTCTGTAATCTCAGTAAGTCCGTTTGAGTCCATTTCAAAAACTCCGATTTCGTTTGTTGAACCAAATCTATTTTTAATGGCACGGATAATTCTGAAGGCTCTGTGCTGGTCGCCCTCGAAATATAAAACAGTATCAACTATATGTTCAAGAATTTTAGGGCCTGCTATTGAGCCTTCTTTGGTTACGTGGCCTACAACAAAGGTTGCAATTGATTTTTCCTTTGCTATACGCATCAGGGTTGCGGCGGTGTCACGTATCTGTGTGGAACTGCCCGGGGCAGGTGAAATTTCGGGATTGAACATAGTCTGAACAGAGTCGACTATCAATATATCGGGGTTTTCATTTGCGATACATTCCTGAATGAGTGCCATATTTGTTTCTGTATACAGACGCAAATTCTCAGTTTTTACATTAAGTCTGTCGGCACGTATCTTGATTTGGCTTTGGGACTCCTCGCCCGATACATATAAAACCTTTTTTGTTTTGCCGAGATACTCGCATATTTGCAAAAGAAGTGTCGACTTGCCTATGCCCGGGTCACCGCCTATTAAAATAAGGGAACCTGCAACAATGCCACCGCCTAAAACGCGGTCAAACTCCTTAAGACCTGTGGATATTCTTTCGTCCTTGACGATAGATATATCCTTTAATGATTTAGGAGGCTCAGACGTCATTGCGAAAGCCGTGCCTATATGTGGATTTTTTGTCCCTGATATAAAGGAGGCGGCCTCATTCATTGTATTCCACGCTCCGCAACCCGGACATTTACCGTTCCATTTAGGCGATTCTGTGCCGCATTCGGAACATACAAAAACGGTTTTTTGTTTCATAGCTATACCCTTCTCTGTTTTTTTGTAATATTACTAAAATTTTATCATAAAATATATTATTTGTCTACATTGAAATATAAAGGCTTAATCAGATAGGAAAAATTGTTATGATAATTTAATATTTTTCACTTGATTTGTGATATGGTATAAGATATAATACAAATGATAATATATGATAAAATGATATTATTGTATTCTTTTAGGGGTGATAAGGTGCATTTGTATATAATAAAATCATTTATTGATATAGCAGAACTTATCATCTTTTTATTAGGGGTATATTATCTGTGCATTGCCATATTTTCCTTGTTTGCAGGCACAAGATATTCAAACCGAAAGGACAGATTTCGGTTTATTGCGATTATACCTGCTCATAACGAGGCTGACACCATTGGCGGTGTAATTTCAAGTATTTGCGATGCAGATTATCCTCAGGAATTGATTAAAATACTTGTTGTGGCAGATGGTTGCACTGATGCAACAATAAGTATTGCAAAGAGAAATGGTGCAGAGGTGTTTATAAGAGATAAATCAACCACAAAGGGAGATGCACTGACTGAGGTGTTCAAACATATTAAAGGCAAATATGACTATGATGTTGCCGCTGTGTTTGACGCAGACAATATTGTGGATCAGAACTTCTTTTCTGAGGTGTGCGAAAGAATGGCTATGGGCAAAGATGTTGTCCAGGGTTACATTGACTCCAAAAATCCTGATACGTCTTGGGTTTCCTATGCGTATTCCATATGGTATTGGATATATAATCGTGTTTCGCAGTCGGGTCGTGCAAGATTAAACTTAGGTTGCAGAATATGCGGTACAGGCTTTGCTGTAAAGAGAGAGGTGCTTGATGCAGTAGAGTGGAACACAACCACCACCGCAGAGGATTGCGAATATACGTATATGCTTGCCGAAAATGGTATTAAGGTTGATTTTTGCGAGAGTGCAGTCGTGTACGACGAAAAGCCTGTGGGCTTTAAAGAATCTGTTTTACAACGCACAAGATGGATACAAGGCATTTGTGATGTTCAGGGCGAATTCACATTAAGGCTTTTGAAAAAATTTAAAATAAACGCCGTTTTAGGTTTGTGGGGCGATTTTTTAAATATATTCTGTTTTGTGTTTCTGCTTGCCTCGTATATTTTTAAAATAGGCGATATATGGCAAACGATTGCAGGCGGTGTTGTGTTGTGGGTGTATATTACTGCATATGTTTTATCTGTGCTTATTGCAATGCTTAAGGATAAGAAGTTCAACAAAAAGATTATTCTTAATTTATTCGGATATATGATATACATATCAAGCTGGGTTCCCATTGGTATTATGGGTATATTCGGAAAGAGAAAAGAATGGTATCATACAAAGCACAGCGATGCTGTTTAAATGTGAAATAAATTTTTTATCTCTTGTCATTAATCCTGCAGACAAGGGAGCTTACAATAATTGTCGGGGCAGGTCGGCAGAAGGAGATATAATTATGTGTGGAATTGTAGGGTATGTTGGAAAGAAACAAGCCGTTCCGATTTTGATTGACGGATTGTCAAAGCTTGAATACAGAGGTTATGACTCAGCCGGAGTTGCTGTTATGCAAGACGGTAAAATAGAAGTAAAAAAAGCAAAGGGCAGACTTGCTGTTCTTGAAGAAAAGCTGGACAGCGAAGAAAAAATCACGGGCGTTATGGGAATAGGCCACACAAGATGGGCAACCCACGGCGAGCCTTCGGACACAAATGCACATCCGCATTTGAGCAAAACGGGAAAATTTGCGGTAGTTCATAACGGAATTATAGAAAACTATATTAAACTGCGTGAATACTTAATCTCAAAGGGATTTGAGTTTATCTCAGAAACAGACACCGAGGTTATTGCACACCTGGTAGAGTATTATTATACAGGAAATATGGTAGAAACTGTTGCTAAAATAGTGGAGAAGGTTGAGGGTTCATACGCATTGGGAATTTTATGTGACGATAACCCCGATACTTTTGTTGCTGTCCGCAAGGAAAGTCCGCTGATTGTAGGTCTTGGTGACGGAGAAAACTTTATCGCATCAGATGTTCCTGCTATTCTTGGCTATACGAGAGATGTTTACTTCCTGGAAAATGACGAAATCGTTGTTTTAAGCAGTGATGATGTTAAGGTTTACACAACTGATGGTGATGAGATTAAAAAAGAACCATTCCGCGTTAATTGGGATATATCTGCTGCTGAAAAGGGCGGCTATGAACATTTTATGTTCAAAGAAATAATGGAGCAACCGAGAGCCATCAAGGATACTATTTCGCCGAGAATTCAAAATGGTAAGATTGTTCTTGATGATATTAACTTAAATGCTGACTACATAAAGAAGTTGGATAAGATATATATTGTAGCGTGCGGCAGTGCCTATCACGTGGGTGTTGTCGGTAAGTATGTTATTGAGGATATGACACGTATTCCTGTTGAGGTATCAATAGCATCAGAGTTCAGATATATGAATCCTATCGTAAACGAAGGAACGCTGACGGTGGTAATCAGCCAATCAGGAGAAACAGCGGATACTATTGCGGCAATGCGTGAGGCTAAACGGTTAGGCTCCAGAACATTTGCTGTTGTAAATGCGGTAGGAAGTGCAATAGCACGTGAGGCAGATGATGTTCTTTATACTTGGGCAGGCCCCGAAATCTCTGTTGCTACAACAAAGGCATACAGCACACAATTAAATGCAATGTATTTATTATCATTATATATTGCACAGGAACTTGAGTTGATTGACAATGCAAGGCTCAATGATTGCATAGAGGCTCTTGAAAAGCTGCCCGATAACATTCAAAGCATTGTCGAAAATAAAGAGGAGATACAGTATATTGCGTCTAAATACTATAACGCAAAGAGTGTATTCTTCCTCGGCAGAACTCTTGATTATGCTGTATCGTTGGAGGGTTCGCTGAAACTCAAGGAAATTTCATATATTCACTCAGAGGCATATGCGGCAGGTGAGTTAAAGCACGGCACAATTGCCTTGATAGAAGAAGGTACTGTTGTTGTTGCTCTTTGTACTGTTAAGTCGTTGTTTGATAAGATGCTCAGCAATATCAAAGAGGTTAAAGCGAGAGGTGCTGTTGTTATCGCAGTAGCAGAAGAAGGTCATACCGAAATTGAAAAAGAGGCAGATTACGTTATCTATATTCCAAAGTCAGACAGCCTTGTCTTGCCGTCTGAGGCAGTTGTGCCGCTTCAGTTGTTCGCGTACTATGTTGCATCGCTTAAGGGCTTAGATATTGACAAGCCGAGAAACCTTGCAGAAGCAGTAACTGTTGAATAATGCTAATATTTTCGCCCATTCCGCAATGTTTATATTGAGGGATGGGCAATTTTATATTTTCTGAAAATTTAAAAAATTTTCAGAAAAACTCTTGACAAAAGAAAGTTTTGTGATACAATATAAACAGTAATGATTACTATTTGCATTAAGGGAGTAGCCTTATGAATGAAAATAGCAAGAAAAGATATAGCAGACAGAGGGAGTGTATAGTTGAGTTTTTAAAAAACACAGAAATACATCCTACTGCGAATATGATTTACGACAAGGTCAGGGAGGAAATTCCCAACATAAGTCTTGGCACTGTTTATCGTAATTTGTCGGAGCTTACAAGGTTTGGTGAAATTATAAAAATCGAATCGGGCGACGGTGCTGAAAGATACGATATGCGCATTGTTCCGCACAGCCACTTTGTTTGTAAGAACTGCGGTGAGGTCAGCGACCTGTTTTTGGATTGTGATAAGGAGCTTGATAAAATTGCCGCAAGTGTCAGCGGTGCAGAGGTTGCTTCACACAACCTGGTTTTCAACGGTGTTTGTCAAAAATGCATAAGTAAAAAATAAAATTAAAATTTACAATATATAACATAATGGAGGTTATTACTATGAAAAAATTTGTTTGTCCTGTTTGCGGATATGTACACGAAGGAGATTCTGCACCTGAGAAATGTCCTCAGTGCGGTGTACCGGGTGAAAAGTTTACTGTTATGGGAGAAGGCGCTTTAAACTTTGTTTGCGAGCACGTAATCGGTGTTGGGGCAAAGGATAAGGTTGAAGCAGACGTATATGAAGGATTAAAGGCTAACTTCGAGGGCGAATGCACAGAGGTTGGTATGTATATCGCTATGAGCCGTCAGGCAATCCGTGAGGGTTATCCTGAGGTTGGTGCTTTCTATCTTCAGGCAGCTCTTGAAGAAGCTGAGCACGCTGCAAAATTTGCTGAACTCCTTGGCGAGGTTGTTACACCTTCCACAAAGAAGAACCTTGAGTTAAGATCAGAGGCTGAATGTGGTGCAACAGCAGGTAAGTTAGAGCTTGCAAAGAGAGCAAAGGAACTCGGATATGATGCAATCCACGATACAGTACACGAAATGGCAAAGGACGAGGCAAGGCACGGTAAGGGCTTTGAGGGTATGCTTAAGAGGTATTTCGGATAATGGAAAACTATACAATTTGTAATTGTAAACAGGTAACATATGCAGATGTTGAGAACGCACTTCACAATGAAACAAAATTTGAGAATGTAGAGAAGTTGTTTGAGGACGTTCAAAAAATTACAAAATGCTCAACAGGCTGCGGCGGATGCCATGATAAGATTATGGCAACCATATCTGAGATAATGAGCAGATAAAAATCAAAAGAGACAAATATGTTTTTATACATCTAAATAAACTTTGAGAGATTTTAAAGTTATAACGCAAAACACGGTTACCCAAAATTGGGTAACCGTGTTATTGTGTGAGGAATGTAATACAAAGCGTGACGTTAGTTTGCATTTTATTTGTTTGCTGAGAGATCCTTTGCTTGGTCTAAGAATAGTATCGCACTTGAGAAATACAGTTCATACTCATATTGTGTGGGTTCATAGTTGATTATCTCGCCAAATGTCATATGATGTTTAGTTTGCGGAATGGACAGCTCAAAAACCGCACCTGACTTGGAGGGTATATACTTCAATGTTCCGTTCATATCATTTGCAGATTTTTGTGCAACAGGCAAACCTATACCTGTTAGAATAAGACCGCTGCTGGTCCTGTCCATAAACTTAGGCGATAGCAGTTTGTCCGAAATGGTGAAAAGATTTTCACACATACCTGGCTTTATGCCTTGACCATTATCGCTCACAGAAAGAACAAAGTCATCACCTCTGTGAAATGCCGAGATTTTTATAATCTTTTCCTTGTTTTTCGTATGTATTATTGAGTTGGATATCAGATTAAACAGAACAAGACTTGTCCTTCTGATGTCAAGATATGCGTTTTTACTGCTTTCTGAGCAGTCACATTGTATGTCAACATTATACTTGCCGAACATTTTAAGAATTTGTTTTGTGGAGGCATTGAGAAAATGCTCAATATTATAGCTTGCAAACTTTAGGGAGGATACAGCGTCGTCTGAACCATATAATTCAGCAATGTTGTGAATATCACTATACGTCTTTGTGATATATAGTTTGGTTTTATATACACATTCAAGCTGTTCGGGCTCCAAGTTTTTGACGTACATCAGGGTTTGAAGATAAGGAGAAGTCTTTTCCATAAGATTATCAATTGCCCATTGTGATATCCTGATCGGGTCTATGTTCTCGTTTGAATAAGTTGCTTTTAAGTCATTTATCATATGTAATTACCTGTTATTTATACTTTCTTCTGCTTTTATAGACATTGTATTGATTTCTGCATTGGGGTGAGCAAAATTCCGATTTTGGGTTTTTAGCATAGAATGGTGCACCGCAATGCTTGCACACTGCAAGTTGCTTAGTGTCACTGCACAGCAGTAAGCTGTATGCGATTTCTATTGCGTTTGACAGACCTGCAGTTTGCCAGGATAATTCAATATTGCCGTTGCTGCGAGTAATTATACCTGACATTGGATCTGTTTCCAATATCCATTCAGGTTTATCAGGATAGTCTTCAGCGGTTATCTCGGCAAAGTGAAGATACAGCGCCTCCGCATCTTCTGAAAAGTCTTTTATGTTTACCTTTTTTGATTTTCTGTCGGGCATTCCGTATTTTGATATGAAGTCATATACTAAATCAGATGTGTCAGCCGATTTAGACGAGAAATAGCCTATATTCAGATATGCGACAACAATGTCCGAAGCAAAGTCCATCGGACAGTACGTCAGCTTTTCTTTTGCTTTATCGGTTGTAATATATCTTCCATCGTCAGAAATGCCGTAAAAAGAATACACAGTTTCATTTGTGCAAGTACAGCAAAGCTTGTTTTTCATAAATGCAACCCCTTATTGTGAGTAATTTTAAATCAGTCTGATATATGCATCATTTGTGCCTGAAGTTCTGTTAGCTTTTCGCTTTCTTCTTTGGAAAGCTTGCGTGTTTTTAAACTTTGTATAATCATTAGTGCATCATCATAGCATTCATCATTGATAAGCTCCTGCGCATCACGCAGATTGTTATTGATTTCTACACGTTCTTTTTCGGAACGAAAGTCTTTTTCGCCCGTTTCGGGAACGACATATTCTTCAGTTTCTTCCTCAGAGTATTGAGAGTCATCAGTGGTTTCATCTGTTACATCCGTATCTTCGTCAACAGATTTGTTTTCGTCACCGGATGCGGCAGGAATATCACTTACAGACTGATTGGGAGTGACGTCCTGTCTTTTACCGCAAGCCGATAGTGTTGTAAGTATTGTAAAGCATAATATAATTAATGATATTCTTTTCATACTGTCACTACCTTTCATAATTATTATATAATATTGTATGATATTTTGCAGAAAAAATCAAGATAAATTTTGGCATACAGTATGTGCATATTGTGTATTTTGTAGAAAAAAATAAATAATAAAAATATTTCTTTACTTATTAAAGAAAATATTGTATACTAATAATGTATGACTATGTGTATATAGGGTGATGGTATAAATTACGATTCGGTTTTGTACTATCATCCTAAGCTCAAGGAGCGTAAATATGAATTTTTTTAAATTAATTGATGAAGAAATAAAAATAGCATTCGACAGAGACCCTGCGGCGAGGTCCAAGGCCCAGGTGTTTCTGCTGTATCCTGGCGTAAAGGCATTGATACATTACAGAATTGCTCATTATTTTGAAAAAAAGGGGCATCACTTTATTGCCGATTGGATATCTAAGCGGACACGGCGTAAAACGGGAATAGAAATACATCCTGCCGCACAAATTGGCAAAGGAGTTTTTATAGATCACGGTATGGGTGTTGTCATAGGCGAAACAGCGATTGTTGGCGATTACTGTACCATATATCAGGGTGTTACATTAGGCGGTACGGGTAAGGACAAGGGCAAACGACATCCTACCATAGGTAAAAATGTTACAATAGGCTCAGGTGCTAAGGTGTTGGGCCCGTTCACCGTGGGGGATAACAGCAAGATTGCGGCCAATGCCGTCGTCTTGAGCGAAATTCCGCCAAACAGTACCTGTGTTGGCGTTCCGGCACACATTGTAAAGCGTGACAACAAGAGAGTTGCGCCCGCCAAACTCGGATATATGCCGATTGCAGACCTTGACCAAATACACATTCCTGACCCGATTTCTATGGAGCTTTGCAGATTAGAAGCTGAAATCAAGCGGTTGAACAAAAAATTGGAGGAGAACAAAAATGATTGATACAAAATTATATCTGTTTAATACTTTGTCACGCAGTAAGGAAGAATTTATCCCCATTGAAGAGGGTAAGGTTAAAATGTATTCTTGCGGTCCCACTGTATACAATTACTTTCATATAGGAAATGCAAGACCGTTTATAATATTCGATACCTTAAGACGTTATCTTGAGTATAAGGGTTATGAGGTAAAGTTCGTTCAGAACTTTACTGACGTTGACGACAAAATGATAAACAAGGCAAACGAGCTTGGTATTACTGTAAAGGAGCTTGCTGACCAATACATTGCCGAGTATTTTACGGACTCTAAAGGCTTGGGCATAAAAGAGGCAACTGTTCACCCCAGAGCAACAGAGAACATAGACGCCATTATCGAAATTATCTCAACACTTGAGAAGAACGGATATGCCTACAACGTAGACGGAGATGTATATTACAGAACAAAAAGCTTTGAGGAATACGGAAAACTCTCACATCAACCCCTTGAGGATTTGGAGAGCGGTGCCAGAATTGATATAAATGAGGATAAGGAAGACCCTATGGATTTTGCCTTGTGGAAGAAGCAGAAAGAGGGAGAACCTGCCTGGGAAAGCCCCTGGGGAATGGGACGACCGGGTTGGCATATTGAATGTAGTGCTATGGCAAATAAATATCTTGGTAAAAGCATTGATATTCACAGCGGCGGTCAGGACTTGATTTTCCCTCACCACGAAAATGAAATCGCACAGAGTGAGGCGGCAAACTGCTGTAAGTTTGCAAATTATTGGCTCCACAACGGCTACATCAATGTTGACAACAGAAAAATGTCAAAGTCGCTGGGTAACTTCTTTACAGTAAGAGATGTTGCGGCTGAGTTTGATTATGAGGTTATAAGATTTTTTATGCTTTCGGCTCATTACAGGAGTCCTATTAACTTCAGCAAGGACTTAATGGAGTCTGCAAAATCGGCACTCGGCAGAATTTACACTTGTCTTGAGTCCCTCGATTTTATTGCAAAATCAGGTGAGGACAGAGAAATAAATGCAGAAGAAAAGGAAGTCTTAAATGGTATAGGCGGACATAAAGATAGATTTATAGCCGCAATGGATGATGACTTGAATACTGCTGATGCAATTTCTGCTATATTTGAGTTGGTTGCTGATGTAAATAAAATTATTACAAAAAATCCTGCTAAGTCCGTTTGCGAAGAATGTGCAAAGGCAATACGTGAGTTAGGTGCTGTTCTTGGTCTGTTGCAGGGCGGCAACGGAGAAGCGGATGATGATATTCAAGCCATTCTTATGGAGCGTGCCGATGCCAGAGCAAACAAAGATTGGGCAAAATCAGACGAACTCCGCGACAAGCTTCGCGATATGGGATATGCTGTTAAGGATACACCCCAGGGCCAACAGCTTACAAAGATTTAGAATATGGATAAATTGAATTTAGAAGATGCTTTGAATTTTGGGGAGCTTAGCGGAAGGGCAAGGGAATATTCCGCTATCTCCTTAGCCTACATAGGCGATTGTGTCTATGAGATGTATGTCAGGTCATACCTGCTCGGTAAGGGCAACAGAAGGGTAAACGACCTGCATCGTATGGCGACTCAGTATGTGCGTGCAAAGGCACAGGCTGAATTTTATTACAAAATTGAGGACATACTTACAGAGGACGAAAAGGCTGTTTTTCACCGCGGAAGAAATACCAAGTCGCATCCGCCCAAAAACGCAGATGTGATTGAATATAAGATTGCAACAGGTGTTGAAGCGTTGATTGGTTATCTGTACATAGAAGGCAAATCAGACAGAATTTCAGAGCTTATGTCACATTTGTTTGAACTGTCACTCTAAGGAATTTTACCGTACATATTAATATTTTAACATTTGGGAGATTATTATGTGCGGAATAAAATTTAACAAAAAAACAATTACGGAGCTTATTTCCATAACCTTTGGTGCATTCTTGATGGGAACATCGTTGGCTGTTTTTTTGGTGCCGCTTAAAATAGCGGCAGGCGGCGTCGGAGGACTTGCAACAGTCATACATTATGTAAGCAATATCAGGACAAGCATTTTGATACTTGCCATTAATATACCGATTTTTTTAATCGGATTGATATGCTTTGATTTTCGGTTTTTGGTACGTTCCTTTTACGGAATGTTCGTATTGTCGGTTGCGACGGATGTAATGTCACTTGTTCATATGCCGATTGATGATGCTTTGCTTGCCTGTGTTTTTGGCGGTGCAATAATGGGATTAGGAATTTCTTTTGTCATACGCTCGGGCGGTACAACGGGCGGAACCGATATACTTGTTTTGGTTATCCGAAAGTTTAAACCCGAATTGTCTGTCGGACAATTGTTTTTGCTGCTTGATGGGATAATTGTAGCGATTGCGGGAATTGTTTTTTCGAGTTGGGAGATAATTTTATATTCGGTGACAACAATACTGATAAGCAGTTATGTGACAGATACCGCAATTGAGGGTTTAAAGTTTGCACGTCTTGTATATATAATCTCTGACAAAAATGTCGAGATTACATCAAGAATTTATGCTGAAATGAATCGCGGTGTGACAGGAATCAGCTCTGTTTCTATGTACACGGGCAGAAGCGGACGGGTTTTGATGTGTGCAATAAGAAAGTATGAGCTGACTACCTTGAAAAAGCTGATTTATGCCGTGGATAAAAATGCATTTGTCATAATATCAGATGCTAAAGAGGTAATGGGAAATGGTTTTGAAATTAATGAAACTTAATATATAATATTATAATTTGGAGGTATAAAATATGAATGCAGAAAAATTAAAAGAACTTCGCCTGCATGCAAACAATGTCAGAAAGATGGCATTGGAGGCGGTATATAGTGCATCTTCCGGTCATCCGGGAGGCTCTATGTCGGTTGCCGATATACTTACTTATCTTTATATGGAGGAAATGAATGTTAATCCATCTGAGCCTGATGCGAAAGACCGTGACAGATTTGTGTTGTCAAAGGGTCACTGTACTCCTGCTCTTTATGCTGTACTCGCTGAACGCGGTTTTATCAGCAAAGATGATATAAAGACTTTCAGACACAAAGACAGTTATCTTCAGGGACATCCTGATATGAAGCATACTCCAGGCGTGGATATGTCAACAGGCTCTTTGGGACAGGGCATAAGTGCCGCTTGCGGAATGGCTAAGTGTGCTAAAATTGATGGTGCTGATTACCGAGTATATACTGTTCTTGGTGATGGTGAGTGTGAAGAAGGTCAGGTATGGGAGGCAGCAATGTTTGCGGCTCACTATGAACTCGACAACTTGACAGCATTTGTTGACTTTAATGGACTGCAAATTGATGGTGATATCAGAGAGGTTATTGACCCGACTCCGTTTGATAAAAAGTTTGAAGCATTTGGCTGGAATGTTATAAAGATAGACGCACACAATTTTGAGGAAATCGAAAAGGCAGTAGAAGAAGCAAAGCAGGTTAAGGGTAAGCCTACCGCTATTATTGCATCAAGCGTAAAGGGTAAAAACGTATCATTTATGGAAAACAAAGCAGAGTGGCACGGTTCTGCACCTAATAAAGAACAATACGAACAAGCTATTGCAGAGCTTGATGAGATTGCAAAAGAAATCGGAGGTGTAGAATAATGAAATATAATGTTGGAGATAAAGTTGCAACGCGTGTTGCATACGGAAACGCACTTGCCGAATTTGGTGACAACCAAAATATTGTTGTTCTTGATGCTGATTTATCAGGCTCAACCAAGACGGCTACATTCAAAAAACAGTATCCTGACAGATTTATTAACGTGGGTATCGCAGAGGGAAATATGATGTCTGTTGCGGCAGGTCTTGCTACTTGCGGAAAAACAGTTTTTGCAAGCACATTTGCAATGTTTGCGGCAGGCAGAGCCTTTGAACAGGTTAGAAATTCAATCGGATATCCTCACCTTAATGTAAAAATAGGTGCAACTCACGCAGGTATATCTGTCGGCGAAGATGGTGCGACACACCAATGCTTAGAGGATATTGGTGTTATGCGTACTATTCCGGGTATGACAATCTTAAATCCTGCTGATGCAGCGGAGGCAAGACTTGCCGTAAAAGCAGCTATTGATTATAAGGGACCTGTATACCTAAGGTTTGGCAGACTTGATGTTCCTGTTATTTTTGACGAGGACTATAAGTTTGAGATAGGTAAAGGTGTTGAACTTAAAGACGGCACAGATGTTACAATTATTGCAACAGGAATTATGGTTCCCGAGGCAATAAAGGCAAGGGAAATGTTGGCTGAAATCGGCGTGTCTGCAAGGGTTATTAATATGGCTACGATTAAGCCGATTGATGAGGAAATCATCATCAAAGCCGCAAAGGAAACAGGTGCAATAGTAACCGCTGAGGAACATAATATTATCGGCGGACTCGGCTCTGCTGTTGCTGAAGTCATTGTGGAGAATTGTCCTGTACCTATGCAGAGAGTCGGCACAAGAGATGTATTCGGCAAGAGTGGTAAACCTGTTGATTTGTTAAAGGAATACGGACTTGATGCTGAAACAATTGTGGAAAAAGCAAAAGAAGCAATTGCAAAGAAGTAATAATAAAAGAAGTAATAATATAAGAACATTTTAAATACAATAACAGCCATACAGTGACTCTGTACGGCTGTTATTTTTCGAATTATTCTTTTATATCTTTGCCGAGTTTTTCTATGGCTTTTTTCTCAATTCTTGAAACATAAGAGCGTGAAATTTTCAGGAGTTTGGCGACCTCGTTTTGAGTATAACACTTGCCGTCTGCCAATCCGTAACGCATAACAATCACCTTTCGTTCTCGCTCGTCGAGTTCGTCTTTCAGGTTTTGGTACAGTTGTCTGATTTGTATTCCTAAATTGATTTCATCAAAAATGTCTGCACTGTCATTTTTCATAATATCTATCAGCATTATTTGATTTCCTTCTTTGTCAGTTCCGATAGTTTCATTCAGAGATACGTCACCTTGAGTTTTCTTGTTAGAACGCATAAGCATCAAAATTTCGTTTTCCACGCATCTTGCCGCATATGTTGCAAGACGGGTTCCTTTGCTGGGGTCAAAGCTGGAAATTCCCTTGATAAGGCCGATTGTGCCTATTGATATAATATCCTCGC
>CACYTW010000032.1 GCA_902777435.1 uncultured Ruminococcus sp.
AGGCCATCGGCCTTCCCTTTCAATTTCTTATTTGACATTGCTGTTAAGTATCTTTTCTGTCTTTTTCTTGAAAAATTCCCCCATGGATTTGTCTGCATCGCTTACCTCACCAATCAGAACAATTATTTTAGCCGTTCTGACAAGGGGCTTGTCCGCACCTGTCATAATCTGCACACATTGTGCGGCACTGTCGGCTCTCTGGTCGTACTGACCGGGCAGATATTCCATTGCAAAATACTTACCCTCCGATATAGTGATTTCATCAAATACAACATTGTCAACCTGAGGTTCAGCAAAAACTGTATCACAGGTCAACTCAATATCCGCATCAGACATACCCTCTATATCATAGCGGTTAATAACACGCACCCCTTTAATGTCGCTAAGTCCCAAATTTTCTCTCAGGTCACGGCACATAGCACCTGCTTCAATATCAAAGCCTTTTTTCTTCTCTACAAAAAGTCTTTTTACTGCCATAAAAATTCATCCTTCCATTGTATATAACTAAAACAGGGAGTCGGTATACACCAACTCCCTGCAAAAATTTACAATAATTCTCTGCACTTTGCCTCAAAAGACACAATATTAGTGTCGCACAGATAAACGTATTTAAAAGATATCATATTATTGTTTTTCATAACATTGTAATTTACAAATCTCATCTTAAAAGCTCCGTCCTCTCTGTGTTTATTCGTCACTTTTTAGATTAAATAAAAGCAACCTTAATTAGTATAACATAAGGATTGCATAAATGCAAACATAATATTAAAGATTTTGTAAATTTGTGCATTTTTTTACGTATTAATATACATAATTCACTATTCGTTGTATAAATATTTATCTTTACCAAAAACAGCGAAGCAACAACTCCGCCGTTTTTAAGTACTATTCTTTTTTGAGATTTTCTATGCATTCGCGACATACACGCTTGCCCATATAGTTTACAACCTCGTTCGCACTTCCGCAGAAAATGCAGGCAGGCTCATACTTTCTCAATATGATATTATCACCATCTACATAAATTTCCAACGGATCCTTGCGATCGATTTTAAATGTCTCTCTCAACTCCTTTGGTAAAACAATTCTCCCAAGCTCGTCTACCTTCCTTACAATACCTGTCGATTTCATAAAAAATTACCTCCTTTTTATAAATTTTACTTTATTTGCTAAGTATTAACAAATATTTACATTTCAGATTATAACCTTTAACTTTATATTTGTCAACCCTTTTTTTGAAAATTTTTTCTATTTTTTGTAAGTTTTAATTATTTTTTCCATTTTTAGCGATAACATTGACAGAAAACACAGATTTATTATATAAAATGTTCCAATTATAAGATTCCCATTTGAATTGTGTCGCAAAATCTGACTTCACTTTTCTGCCCAATCCAAGTATATCACAGCTAAGTGTTGACGTTTTATACAAAAATGTTTCGGTACGGTTTTTAAGCTGTCGTGCAACCTTATCTAAATCGGCACCCTCCGACACATCAACCTTTATTTCTAATATGATGTACGGATTAACATTGTCTGTTGACACGTTAATATCAGGCTTACATACACTCGATAGCGTACACTCACCCGTGCCGTAGTTAAACCCTGCCCCCTCTGCGTTTCCAATCAACAGATTATAAATAAGTGCCTCGTCATCATCTGCTGCACCGCACATCTTTCCTGATTGAAAAAGAGCCATACCTGACAGACCGCTTTCGTTCACAAGAGGTGCAACGGCATCATACGCCTTGTCAACACTTCTGCTTACAAATTCCCGCAGAGTAATCACAGTTGCATATGGCACATCTCTGTTTTTAAAGAATAACTCATAATACCTGATTGTGTTTTCCTCAAGGGTTGGGTTGACGCTTTTTAAAAAATCCACAGCCGAGCCTGCCACACAAATATTTGCCGATGGTCTGACCTCTCTGTCCTTCAACAATATAACACAATGGCTCAAAGCATCTTCTTCCGCCACCTGATTTGACAGTGCCACAACCTTTACATTGCTGAAATCCGCCTTCTTGCTCAGTACACTTTTAAGTTTATTTTTTGCCGTGAAGAAGTCGTCGGCTTCCACACAGATATTGTCAACTGTATTGTTGCCATCAGACTGTTTTTCATCGGCTTTCTCTTCGGTTCCCATACTTCCGCCCGACTCTAAAGGATTGGATAATTGAAATGTATACTTAAATTCAGAGTTATCCCCCTTATCTATTCCTATTGCAATTACATATCCCTTTTCCTCCACCTCGCTGCTGTCATAACAGCCGCACAATGTCAGACACAGTATCAATGACATAACAGCCGCTCCTGCTCTCTTAATTTTAAAGCTGATTTTCCTGATCTCGTTGACTATAATACAAAGTGCAAGAGAGCAATACAGAATTGCAGATGTGATTAATGCCAACAGATATGCAAAATCAATGCGTATGGGAAATTTGCCAGCACTTGCACCTTTAGTCAGCGCATAGGTAATATGCTCTACACCCTCCGCATATTCGTATGGGAAGTTCAGCGAGAATATAAGAATAATCAAAACATTTGCAACAACAGCTAAGACGGCAGAGAATAGAGCCGTCTTTTTATATGAATATTTACCTCCGTTTCTTGGCAAGAAAAATATTGCAATAATATCTGAGTACATAAACATTGACGACAAACCCTTTAAAAAGACATTGCCTGCACCCTTGCCCAGCACAGGTGTCAAATTATATATATCCGCATTTTTTAATCCGAATACGAATATTGCTGCAATTGTAACACCAACGCCTAAAGACGACAAGGAATGCATACGCCTTACCGCGTTACTGCCGCATAGCATTGTCACAAGTGCCGCCAAAACCACAAAAACAACTGTGTACCAAAGAGGTGATGTGGGAAAAACAGTTTTTCTCAATGCACAGCATACATAAAACACAGCCGCACAGAATGAAACAATAAAATATACGACACCAATAAAGGATATGGCATTACTTGCCTTTGATCCGAATTTTCTTTTAACAGCCTCAACAATTCCCATATCGGCATACTTATCATAAAGCAACATAATCAGCCAAAAAATTGCTAAGAATACAGCTCCCGAAAAAACAGCCGTAAGCCAAGCGGCACTTCCGCCAAAATGAAGATATATTTTGGGATAAAACAAAAACAGTTTAAATACAAGCGAATTAAATATTATACAACCAAGCTCCCATTTTCCAATGCTATTGTTCTCATTCATATAAAATCTCCATTCCGCCGCTTTCTGCTGATATGAGGTTGACGGACAGGTTGTTGAGTTTTTAAATTCTTGGGTCTGCGTTCCTTTTTCCATATGGGCTTGATTAAAACAGCATCTACGGCTGAGGTTCCGTTCTTCGGTGTTATCGGTGACAAAAACGGTACGTTATATGTCATAGACGAAGCTAAGAACGACACTCCGATAAAATATGCACAGACTATGCCCAGCATTCCTGCAACCGCACCAAATATGATAAACACAAACCTGGTCAACGCAAGCGACCTGGAAAGTTCCACAGAGGGCGACGCAAAGGTTCCAAGACCTGCAATAGATACTATAATTATTGATATGGGGCTCACTATATTTGCGTCAACTGCCGCCTGTCCCAAGATAAGACCGCCTATAATCCCCAGCGTTGAACCAACGGGGCTTGGAACTCTGACAGACGCCTCTTTTATCAATTCAAAGGCAAGTTCCATCAATACAAGTTCAACAACTAAAGGAAAGGGCACAACCTCACGTGTTGCCTCAATCGCCAACAGCAAGTCTGCAGGTAATATTTCTTGATGATAAAGCATAACCGCAACAAATAATCCGGGCAACAAAACAGAAATTCCCAAGCCAATCAACCTGACAATCTTCATAAAATTAGCTTCCGGCACTCTGACGTAATTATCCTCAGATGCCTCTATCAAATCAACTGCCGTTGTTGGCAATACAAGAACGAAAGGGCTTCCCTGAACAATAACCACTACCTTCCCCTCAGCAAGCATTGATGCGGCTCTGTCGGGACGCTCTGTCTTTAATGTTCTTGTTATGGGAAAGAATGTCTTAGTTTCAATCAACATTTCTATATCGCTGGACGAAAAAATGTATTCTGTTTCAATCAAATTTAATCTGCGTCTGACCTCTGCAACAAGCTTTTTATTTGTTACCCCGTCGATATACAGCAACGCACAGGGCGTATTGCTCTTTGTTCCCACCTTGATATTCTCTGCAATCAGATTAGGGTCTTTAAGAATTTTTCTAATCAGGGCCAGGTTATTCATAATAACCTCATTAAACCCCTCTTGTGGTCCCGAAAGGCTTGCCTCGCGGACAGGCTGTTCAACACCTCTGTTTCCCCAACCCTTTACATCTGCCGCAAAGCAACAATCACACCCGTCAACAAATATTATGCAATGGCCGAAGGTCAGTTGCTCGATTATCTTGTTAATTTTTGTTTCCCTGGTAAGCGGTGCAAGAGTTATTAATCTCTTGAATATAAAATCGGATAAGTTCTCATTAGTCGGGATATCTCCTTTGTTTTGAATAAGCCCCCGCATAATATCCCTGTTGATATAGGTTTGATTTACCAACCCATCATAAAAAGCCGCAAAGCCTGATATCTTGCCGTTGTCAAAGCCTATCTCAAAATCTCTTATAATAAAGTCAAAATTGTCAGGCACTCCAAATATGTCCTCTATATTTTTTCGGTTTATCTCTAAATTAATATCCACAAGCATTGTTTCAATCATTGCAAATTCACCTCTGTTCGAGATGTATTTTCTCCGTAAATTAAAAATATATTCCATTGATTTACTTTACTTACTGCAAACGGGGCTGTTGCAAATGAGCATTTTTAAAATACTCATTTGCAACAGCCCCGTTAATTTTGCTTATTTTATAAAGCATTTACTTCTGACTCATAAGCTTTTCTGTATTGAGCAGGAGTCATATTCATAATCTGTTCAAAGGCTCTGTTAAAAGAACGTATTGAACCAAATCCAGACTCATTTGCAATGTACGAAATCTTTTCATCTGATTGTTTAAGTAAGTCACAAGCCTTTTTAATTCTGAGAGTATTAATATACATCTTAAAGCTTATCATAATCTTTTTGTTAAACAACCGCGAAATATAATATTTGCTGAAATGTAAAGCATCTGCGATATCATCAATTGTGATATCATCTGTGTAATTATCTTCACAAAAGTTTAAAATATTATGAAGCGTAGTATTGTTTGATGCCATACGAGGCACAAGATTAAACTCAGACATCAGCATAGCCATCAACTGATTAATATATCCTGCTTTATAAGTATTGGCATACTCACCCTCAGTATGAACAATTTTATCAAAAAGCTCTACTACCTCTGTGCTTACTCCGCTTATCACATTACATTCAGGCTCATTATCACGAAGCAACTCACCCATTCCGTAAATGGTATCCGTCGAAAAGATAAATACATAGTATTCACCATACTCAGAATTGAGGTAATAATGAATTTGATTTGGGAAGGCTATAAATACATCTCCTGTCGAAACCTTAAAAGCATTAATATCATTATAGCAAGTCGCAGAACCGCTTTTTACATAAATCAACTCAATATCACTATGTATGTGCGGAATAGGTGAAAGTTGTCTCTGGACAGTATATGTATTCCTATTTCTTATTTCAATACTTACATTATCGCTGTTTTTCATAATCCTTATAAACTATGTAATTAAATAATTACTTATAAATTTAAATCTCAGGAATTTCGATTTCGATTTCTTTACCAAGCTCAGCAGAAGTAACAATTCCGTTGATTATTGCCTGATTGTAGATAATCTCGCTTGAAGGAACTGTTGCCTTGCCGCCTTCCTTAATTGCATCAACAAAAGAACGAAGTTTTTTGTAGAATAAGTTTCCGTCATCATTTATCAAAGGAACAGTATACTGAACTGTACGGTCACCACCAATAGTCTTATAGACAGTGAGTGGCTTATCAAATGAACCATTCCAACAATCTGTTGAAGGAATTCTCAATCCGCCCTTTGTACCAAGGATAAGTGCATCACCGCATGTATCCATATGCATAGCCCACGAAATACGGAAGTCAAGAATGATGTCATTTTCAAGACGAACAAATGCTGCTGCAAAATCGTCAACGCCAAACTTTTCTGCGTATTCCGGATGTGCAGGATAGAATGCGGGGTCCTTGCCAAAGAAATCTGATTTATAACCTGAAACTGTGAGAGGCTTAGGATAGCCAACAGCGTTTAAGAGCATATCAAGTGAGTATGCACCGATATCACCTACTGCACCTATAACACCTGTCTCCTTTTCGATAAATGTTGTACCGAAAGGTGTAGGAATACCGCGTCTGCGGCCGCCTCCTGCCTGTAAGTAATAAACCTTACCAAGCTCACCTGACTCAACGATCTTCTTGATCATCTGCATATTTGCACTCATTCTCGGCTGGAAGCCAATTGTCAAAATCTTACCGCTTCTCTTTTCAGCCTTCATTGTTTCAACAGCCTCTTCAAAAGTTCCGGTAAACGGCTTTTCAAGCATTACATTTACGCCTGCGTCTAAAGCATGAATTGCACATGATGCATGCTGAGAATTGTATGTACAGATGCTTACTCCGTCAAGGTCCTTTTCAGCTGCCAAAAGCTCTTCATCACTATTGTAAATTCTGCAATTTTTAATTTCAAACTTTTCAGCAAATTTAGCTGCCTTACCTGGAACAATATCAGCTAATGCAACAATCTCTACATCCTCCATTTCCATATAACTGCTTATGTGAGATTCTGCAATCCAACCTGTACCGATTATACCGATCTTTACCTTCTTTGATGTGTCTATTACCTTCTCTTCATTGTTTTTCTCAAATGCATCAAGTCCTGCTACCTTTGCCATTTTAAATACACTCCTTTTAAAATTTTTATATTTATATTATAAACTGCTTTAAATAACGACAGCTCAGTTCGACCGAGTCAAGCACCTTTTCTTTTGAGCTTTCAAATGCCTTGTCCTCTACTTCTACGCATACAAAGCTGTCATAGCCTATGTCAGTGAGGGCACTGATATATTTCCCCCAATCAACATCACCGAGTCCGGGGAGCTTAGGGCTCATATATTCAAGTGGATAAGCCATAATTCCTACGTCGTTAAGCTTATCGGGATATACCTTGATATCCTTACAATGAACGTGGAAGATTTTGTCCTTAAATTCATAAACAGGCTTAATATAATCTATCTGTTGCCATATAAAGTGACTTGGGTCATAGTTTATACCAAAGTTATCGCTGTCTATGATCTCAAACATCTTTCTCCATAACGCAGGAGTTGTGAACAGATTTTGTCCGCCCGGCCATTGGTCTGCGCCAAAGAGCATAGGGCAGTTTTCAATTGCAACCTTTACACCCTTTTCCTCTGCAAATTTGATTATCGGAGGCCATACAGTTTTAAAAATCTCAAGATTTTCTTCAACTGTTTTGTTTTGGTCACGGCCTATAAATGTGGTAACCATATTAACCCCTAAAGCCGCACTCATCGTTATAACTTTTTTCAAATGCTCAATGTTCGCCTCTCTCTTTTCAAGGTTGCCGTCCATTGTGTTTGGATAGAATGCGAGAGATGAAATCTCTACACCCTTCTTTGAACAATAATCCTTTACGTAAGATATGTATTCATCTGACAAATTCTCAACGTCGATATGGCTTACGCCTGCATATCTGCGCTCTGCCTTGCCCTGAGGCCAACACGCAACCTCTACACACTTACAGCCATTTTTTGCGACATCGTCTATCATTTCTTCAAAAGAAAATCCGTCATAAATCGCACTTACAACTCCGAGTTTCATAATCGTTCTCCTATCTACGGATAAGCTATTCCGTTTATATTTATACATAAATTATATTCAACAACAAATCTGTTAAATGTCAACCTCAATTGTCTGTCCTGCCTCAGCAGACTTGAATGCAGTCTCCATAACCATAAGCACACGTCTTACCTGCGAATTCTTTATAAGCTGTTCTTCTGTGCCGTCGCAGGCTTTGCAGAAGTTACGGTAGAAATTATGCACATCACTCTTTTGCTTCTCGATCTCGTAGCTGTCAAGTGTCAGCTCATCACGAGGTGCCATTGTTTTTGTGATGCCTGCCGCATTCTGAACGGGAGTAACGTCCTTCTCAATCCAACGGGTGAGCTTTGCAACTTTCGCCTTTTCCTGCCAATCGTTAAGATACAAAGAACCCTCCTGGCTCTGCATATAAAATCTCGGCAATGCAATAAAGTTATATGTACCAACTTCAACATAGGCACTCTTTCCGCTTTCAAACAGCATTTCCATTCTGAAGCCGTCATCAACTTCTTTATTTGTAATGTTGGTTACATTGCAAGTAATTCTCTTAACTTTTTCAGGAATGAGCATAAGCATCTGATCAATCAAATGCACACCCCAATCAAGAATCATACCGCCGCCTTTAGCCTTTTCACAACGCCAATCGCTGGGTATACCGCGTGAACCGTGAATTCTTGACTCAACACGAATGGTCTCCCCTATCTCGCCGCTTTCAATCACGCTCTTGACCGCTAAGTAGTCTATATCCCAACGTCTGTTCTGATGAACAGATAAGAGCTTTCCGCTCTCTTTTTCAGCAGCTGTCATACGGTCAAATTCTGCAACGGATAAAGCGACAGGCTTTTCACATATAACATTATGTCCTGACTTCAATCCGTTTACAACTAATTCCTCGTGGACATCATTTGGTGTCGACACAACAATGATGTCAACTGTATTATCAGCAAAGATTTCCTCATTTGAAGAGTATACAAATATTCCGTTCTCCTTTGCCGCATTTCTTCTTGTTTCCTTTATATCATATATTCCGGCAAGCTCTGCAACATCGCTTTTTTGCACCTGCGTGCAATGCCAAGCACCCTGCCCGCCATATCCTATTACCGCAACTCGTTTCACATTATCATCCCCGATACTATTTCCTTATACACCATAATAGTATCATATTTACCTATTGATTTCAAGCTATAAATTGCACTTTTCTAAGACAAATATTGCGATATGACAATTTTTTGGCAAAAAATATCTTGCAATGCAATCATTGCGTATTGTTCGTGATAAATCGGCAATGTAATCACCAACGTATAATTTATCGCATTATTTTATGTCTGATTTTTATATCAGCACGATTATTTAAGCAAATCTTTCGCAACGTTTACCAAGAAATACAGAGTTTCACCGCTAAAATGCTGTCAGGCGAATTTATTTCCACATACTTCGCATAGGAGTCTGCGTAAACAGTTATTTCGTCGCCCTCTCCTTCACAGCGTAGGTGTGGTTTCTTGAAATTGAAGTGTTGTTGTTCGATGCCTCATAAACTCTCTCAATTCTCACTTTCATTGCCTCCTCGCAACAATGTTTTTCTGTTGGCACAATATTGATATGCACAAATATGAATAAGAAGTTCCTCCGTGGCAGCGATCACAGCCACAACACAGATTATCAAACAAATCAACTTGGCGAACGGCTGAAATATTATGTACGGAATTGTAAAAATTAAAAGTCCTGTCAGCTTATTCAGATACGTGTGAAGCGAAGCAAAACAATGATATTTAACATACGCAACAGCATAACAAGCTAATCTGAGTATCACTACAACAGCAATTATACACCAATGCAATGATTCCAATATGTCACACAATGCAGGAAAAATTTTAATTGCAGTAACAGCGTAAAAGACAATATCTGCTATGCTGTCAAGTCTTGCTCCTATTTCGCTGTCATAGTTCAACCTTCTTGCAAATAAACCATCCAACACATCTGAAACACCGCAATAAGTATATACAACAAAAAACATCAACGAAAAAGTTTGTATCGGTATAAGTGCAACAGCTGATGCAATTCTTGACAAAGTAATTATATTTGGTAAATGCTTCATATTAATTAATCTCCATTCCACCGCCTTGCATTGGCACAACCTGCTCATAATCAAGCCTTTTAACAGTTCCTCCAATTATCATACCACAAAAGAAATCATTGTGCAATTCATTTACAATAAAACAATAAAATAAAACGACAATTTTCTTACGAAGATCGTCGTTTTATTTTATACAAATTACTTATTTATAATAGGATAAAGCTGAATCATATTTCCCCCGTCCACAACCAATTCCGCTCCTGTGGTGTTTTTTGCGTGAGCCGCAAAATACCACACCGCGTCGGCAATATCTTCACCAACAGCAACATCACCCAATGGAGTATATCTTGACGGAACATTACTATAAAATTCCGGGTTATTATCCCATCTGTCGGTTTTAATCATACCCGGAAGAACAGCATTGACACGAATATTGTATTTGCCGAAATCAAGTGCCATAGCACGCATCATACCAAGCTGACCGCTTTTTGAAGCTGAATATGCTATTCTGTCAGGTATCGCTCTGTATGCTGTGTTTGAATTGATAAATATGATGTTTCCTCCGCCGTTTTCCTTCATTCGTTTTACAGCGTGTTCACACATACAGTAATTCCACACCATATTTGTGTTTATTACACGCATAAAATCCGTAATCGGGTTTTCCAGTGCCTTAATGCCCAGCCCCTGGTCGGCAGCGTTGAGAACAAGAGTATCTATAAATATGTCTTTGCTGTCAAGATACAAAAACATATCCGATACCGCTTTTTCGTCAACGGTTCTTTCATCAACAAGCGAAACAATGGGGTAGCCTATGATTTTAACATCGGTAAACTGTTCTTGATATTTTTTTTCACTTATACAGACTTTTTCCCGATTTCTTCCGGTAAATACCACATTCCATCCCTCTGATGCAAACTTTTCCACAATAGCCACGCCTGTGTTAATACAAGCTCCTGTTATAAGCACAGTATTCATATGTTATCTCCCCTGTTAAATTTATATAATAAAATCACCAAATGTCAGAATGAGCGGCGTATCCTTGATAGGCAGTTCCTTTATTGCATACACTCCATCGCCTTTGTCTTCAAGCATATCCTTCGGGACTTCATATACAGAGCCGTCCATAATATCAATAAGTCTTATGTCCTTGTACTCTGTATAAAATTCTACGGTGATTGATGAATTATAGCTTGTTGTCATTATATTGGTCGGATACCAATATACAAAGGCCTTTCCACCTTCTCTTTCGAACGAACCTGAGGTTATTTCGTATCTGTGAAGCTGATTTTCATACTGCGGTGCAGCATAAAAAGAATGAACGAAAATCGGTTGAGTGCATACTTTAACGTCCTCTGCAAAGAGAGAGCAGATATTCTGCAGCACATAATACGAAGGCTTTTTATAATATTCACCTGTAGATCTGCCGTTCTCATCAAAATCAGCGCCTAAAATACCGAAATATCCGTAATCAAGATATGACGCTTTGTTATTTACATCGCCATGTAGTGCTTCAATCATATCCACACACGAAAAGTATGAAGTAAAATGCACATCAGTCATCAAATCTGCCAATGTATGCCGAGCAAGTTGCTTTGCTTGTATTTCCTCAGTCCAAGCACCTTCCCAAAGAGCACCGTGTCCGCCGCTTCGTGACTGAGTTCCGCTTTCTCCCTGAATAAGCTTAATGTTAGGATTGTACATTTTTACAAGCGCTCTGAATGTTTCGACCTTTTCAAAAACATTTCTCTCATCATGGGTATATTCGTGGAAGGATAGAAAATCTAAATATTTGCCCATTCCCGTTTTAAAGGCTGTATTTAAAAAGTCCAGCTTCCTCAAACATAAAACTCCGCCAATTGTTTTCGCATCAGGATTTACTTCCTTTACAGCTTTTGCTGTAGCTAAAGTGAATTCACCTAATTCACGGGCATTAACGCCGTGTTTCCAGCACCATTTTCCGTCCGGCTCATTCCATACCTCAAAATAATTTACTTTGCCTTTATATCTAATAGCAACCGCCTTTACATAGTTAATCCAAGCCTGCTTTTCTTCCTCGGAAAATATCGGCGGACAGCCCACTGCACCGAATACTTCCTTTGCCTGTTCAGTGTAAAGGCTATTACCATAGCACAAACACATCCACGGCTCAATATCGCGTTTTATAAAATTGTCAACAATCGTGTCGAGCCAATCAAAATCATATACACCCTTTTGTTTTTCTGTTCTTTGCCAACCGGACTGAAGTCTTACTTTCTTAACTCCGCAATCCGCAACCTTTTCGTATGCCTTTTCCGGATCAAAAACATCACGGTCCAGCTTTTCAAAGCCCAGACTTATTTTTGAATGTTTTATTTCACAGGATTTTTTAGGGGTTAAATTCCCGATTTTCTTTAATTTTTCCATTCCTGTCATCTCCTTAAAAATAAAATTCTGTTTTTGCAGGTCTTATATCTGTCAATGCACCCGTATAATGTCTTAAGGTATGTGGCTGATACGGATGCTTTAAACATTCTTCTTCATTTATTTCAATACCAAGTCCGGGCTTGTCGGGGATTGTAATATATCCGTCCTTATACTCCAACGACTCATTGGTAACATATTTTCTCCATTCCACATCAGAATACATAATTTCTAAAATCTCAAAATTGGGGCAAGTCGCCGCTAACTGCAATGTTGCCGCATTTGCAACAGGACCTGACGGATTGTGTGGCGCAAAAGGAATATATCTGCACTCTGCTTCGGCGGCAATCTTCTTCAATTCCATTATTCCGCCTGCGTGTGAAATATCGGGTTGTATGTAATCCGCCGCCATAATGTCAAACATACGCTTATAGTCCCAACGTGTATAAAGTCTTTCGCCTGCTGAAATTGCAACAGGAGATTTATCCTTTACCGCCTTTAATGCGTCAAGGTTATCGGGCGGCACAGGCTCCTCAAAGAACATTGGCTTGAACTGCTCCAGCTCTTTTGCAATTTTAATTCCTGTGGGAATATTAAATCTACCGTGTCCCTCAATAAGCAAATCCACCTTGTCCCCCACAGCCTCTCGGACTGCCGCAACACAGCGAAGCGCCTTGTCAAGTTCAGCATTTGATATGTTGAGATAGCTTTTGCCGAAGGGGTCCCATTTCATAGCAGTTACACCGCGTGAAACGGCAAGTCTTGCCTTTTCTCCAAATTCCTCAGGCTCTTTTGCACCCGCAAACCATCCGTTTACATATATTCTCACCTTATCATTTACTTTGCCGCCAAGCAACTGATATACGGGAACATTAAGGCTTTTGCCGAGAATATCCCATAACGCCATTTCGACCGCAGATAAAGCTGACATCAGCACTGCTCCGCCACGCCAATATGCATCACGGTATATATTGTGCCAATGCTTTTCGATATCAAGAGGATTTTCACCTACAAGATATTCCCTTATATGCTCTACCGCACCCATTAAAGCTTTTTCCTTGTATTCAAGCGTTGCCTCTCCGACACCTTCAATACCTTCATCTGTATATACCTTAACAAATACCCAATTTGTTCTGAAGCAGTCAACCATAAAGGTTTTTATGTCCGTTATCTTCATCCTGACTTAATCCTCCGTTCTATTGTTATATTTAATCGTTTTCAATGCAACTTTCCTAAACATTTTTCGAATTATATGTCTTTTCGTTGACTTTTCATTGTAATTATTATATAATATTTCTTATAATATAAATACAAAAATCTTACTGTTTTTATTAGAAATCTTATTATTTATCGGGAGAGCTGCGAAATGGATATAATTTTACCGGAAATTGTTGCGGCGGGAATTTATAATTCCCGAATTGTAGTAAAGGACAAAGCAATTACAAAAAACAGGAAAACAACGATGTTTGAAATTGAAATACCCATAGAGAAAGGCGGTATTTCTTATATAGATTCGGAGGAAAGGCATATTGCACCCAATATTGTAATATGCGCAAAGCCCGGTCAGATACGTCATACAAGACTACCCTTTAAATGCTATTACGTACATATGATTTTGAACACCGGCACATTGTATGATGTTCTGACGGATATCCCGGTCTTTATTGAAACAAAAAAAACGGAGGAATACCGAAAAATCTTTGAGGAACTTTGCAGACATTCCGATTCTCCCCTCGAAAGAGACAGAATTAAGGTATTCAGTCTTATTTTGGAACTCATTTATCGTTTAGACAAAGATTCAAAAAGGCAGTTTTATCGCGATAAGCTTAAGAGCGGAAATTATGAAATAATAGAAAATGTAATAAAATATATAAAAGAAAATCTTACATCTGATTTGTCGCTTAACACAGTCGCGTCATATGCCTCTCTGAGTCCTATTCATTTTCACAACTGCTTCAAGGCTGCCACAGGAAAAACGCTGCACGAATATGTTGAGGAACAGCGTATAAAAAAATCGGCAGAGTTATTGGTATCAACAGATTTAACCCTGACCGAAATTTCTTATGAGTGCGGTTTTTCGTCACAGTCATATTTCAGCTATGCCTTTAAAAGAAAAATGAAAATGACACCGAGAGAATATTCAAAGGAAATATATAGGCGCTATGACGCTTGATTGTTTTATTGTATAAACTCATTCCGCCGTCAATAATCATATCGATTGACACAATCTCGCACTGTTTTTCGTTAAACTCGCCCGATCTTTGATGTTTCCAAGTTCGAGTCTGTTATAATACAGGCGGATATCTACAAAAAAAGAGTTGAAAAAAGGGTTGCGAAAATCTCGCAGCCCTTGATTTCACTGAACAATTCGCTATGTAATTTTACAATTTAAGCGGCAAATTTTATAGATTTATCAATTAAAACATTTTCTTTCATTTTCGCCGCCAAAGTTATTTTACCACAATTCAATATATAATACAAGTTTTCCGTATGGAAAACAGCCTCAATTATTCATTATTCATCAGCGAAGCGACTTCATTATTCATTACAAAAATCCTTTCTTAATGAATATTGAATATTGAATATTGAATAATGAATAATACAAAACAAAAAATCCCATCTTACGATAGGATTTTTGTTTTGGAAGATCCGAATGGTTTAGATGCCACATATTCAGATACAACTTTAAACTATACTGTATGTTCTGCAATGAAGTGTTTTACAATAACACTCTCCTTTCCATTGCGCCTTATAATCTCTACTGCCGCATTTGCAATTTCAGACACAGAATAACCCACAGAATCAATACCTATTTTGTATTTATCAATAGCTTTTATATTATCAAACCCAACAACTTTTACATCGCTTGATTTGAAATATGCCTTGAGAGCATAATAATCATTAGAACATATAATTGTCGTTTTTTCATTATAACGCTCTTTTATATCTTCTATATTCGTTACAACTGAATGCTTTTTGTTACCCACTACGTTTAAAAATCCTTCATATCTCTTTTTTTGAGCATAGGCATCGGAATAATTGAGTGCCGGCGAAAAATAGATAATATTTTGAGGCTTTTCATTTAAAACTTTTTCTGTCATTTCACTCATCGCAGCAAAGTCATCAATTCCCACATAAGGCAATGATTTGACTCTGTTGCCCACAGCAACAATTGGAATATCAAAAGCTTTAGATAGTTTTCAAATTCAGTTCCATTATTTACCGAACATAAAACGATACCCTTCACACCCATATTATATAAATTACGAATACATTCTATCTCGTATTGCTTATCATAATGAGTCATCATTACAGTAGCACCAAGTTTTGCTTTCCTTAAAGCATATTCCATCTCAGTTATAAGTTCGGAAAAATATTCGTTATTTAAATTAAAAATAATAATTCCTATTTGACCTTCAATTTTATCGTTAGGTGTGTTTATATACTCACGATAACCATATTGTCTTGCAACCTCAAGAATTTTTTGCTTTGTTTCCGCTTTTATGTCAGGTCTGTTATTTAAAGCTCTATCAACCGTCCCCTGAGAAACATTACATATTTTTGCAATTTGCGAGGTTGTTATTTTAAGGTCTTTCATAATATAATCTCCACATAGTTTAAAATGTTTGTTTCCTTAAAATATATTATACCGTTTTTAAACTCGAAATCAACGTCTTTTCCATCGATTTTTACATAAGAAACTTTGCTGCAAAATTTCAAGCTCAATGATTTAAGACTAATTTCGCCTTCACACACATTGATTTTCACAGTATTGTTATTAACCTCAAAATTTCCCCATGCGTCCGCAAGACTCCATATACACTTGAAATCATTTGCTTTGTAGGGATTAAAACCTATATGATGATGTGGCATATCAAACTCAAAGCCGCTAAGTATTGGTATTAGAGCATAACTTGCCATTGACCTTGCATAGTTGCTGCCGCACTCAAATTCATTCCACGGATTTCTTTTTTCTCCGTCAAAGCGGTCACGGACAGCCTTAACAACCTTTAATCCATCATCGATTTTTCCTCTTGAACACAAAAGTCCTGCAAATGAATATTCAAATCCCGTCATTGTTTCTTCACAATACGGGATAGGGATTTTAGGTTTTTCAGTTCCGTGGGGATAATCACAAATAACCGTTCCTGCTTCATCGTTAACAGAAAAAATTCTCCATGGATTGACAAATTCACGCATTGTTGGCTTGTAATTATTTTTCATCATTTCAGACAATGCATCGAAAACCTGTTCCTTATCAAAAATTTCACCTAAACCAATTGTATCTGCATGCCACTGTGCTAACATCTGGTCAATGGATGAGCCCTCGTGAATCTGATATTTTATTTGTTTGGTTTCATCGTTCCAGTATTTTGGGGATGCGTCGAATTTATCTGTTATTCTTTTATCGTTTATATCAACTTTTTGTATAAAATATTTACCATTAAACAAATTTTCTTTTGTCCACCGATAGCCTTTATCGAATATCTCACGATATTCCTGTGCCTTTTGGGTATCCCCTAAAAAATCTGCCATTTCTGCTGCAGCTTTAAGTGCCGCGAGATACATTCCTTCAAGCCATGATGACGGGCCAAAAAGCTCCATATCCAAAGTGTGGTGCTGTCTACCCTCAAGCACACCATCTTTATCTAAATCCCAACAATCTTCGTTGTTCTCGCTCCAGGCATATTCTAAAACCTTTTTGATATTTTCCCAATTTGCTTCAAGCCATTTATTGTCACCGGATATTTTCCATTCTCGGTAGCACTTGATAACTGCTCCCATTTGTCCATCCACACATGCTCTGAAATCAGTCATTTTTCTACCCAATGGCAACATAATTCTAAACCCCATTCTGCCATTTTCGTCCGTGCTAAAATTGAACTCCATATCTCTGATTGAGCGTTCAAGTTCAGGAAATAAAAAGCACAAAGCATAGGCATAATTCCATACATGCTGACATGTTCCTTCACACGAACCTTCTAATTCATGTACGCCTTCCCATCCATAAAACGATCCGTCTTCAAGTCTTAAAACTGTAGGTGATTTTAATACAGAAAGATTAGAGGAAGCTGCATCAATCACTTCTTTTGGCATAGTAGTTTCATGTAAAGCTTTTTTAAAATTCAATGTGCGATTGTATAAATAATCCCAGTTTTCAAGTGAATATACTGCTGTTTGCACCGAATTCTCAAAAACTGTTGCATAGTAATTCTTCCACGTTTTATGAGTTCCGTCATCGTTTTTGCACTCATTCCAATAATTATAATTATTGGGAACATTCCATGACAATATAAATTTAACCTTCTTTTTTTCTTTCGGACATAGCTTTATCTCCGCAATCAATGTTCCTGTATCATACCTACCTTGGTCATCATATATTCTTTCGTTTATGTGTTTTTCATTGGAAAACTCATTCCAAAATGATACGATACTATCCTGCCAACCGCCGCGATACCAGTAGGTTTGCGTATATGCAGTATCGCAATCAGTTGCTAAAGTCAAATCGCCATGTTTTAGTTCATCTTTGCCAGTTCCATTGTTAAGCAATGTCAAGGTTTTTACTCTATTATTAATATCTGCTTTATTTATTGAGTCCTTGTAAGGATTTGCAACAGATAATGCAATCTGATATTCTACATTTTCAGATGTTATGTTTTCAACTTCAAATTCAAAAAAAGCAGCAGGAATGCTTGAATTTTTAGCATCCAGCGGTATAAAGGGATTAAATGCAGTCATATTTACATTTGCCGGAAATTTATCGTCCTTAAAATCAAGCAATGCTAACGGAAATTCACCGTTAAATTCCACATTTTTAAAATGTGGGAATCCGCACATTTTCTGATTGCTTGGTCCAAAACCATAGCCGGTGAAATTACTTTTCTTGTACTGCCCTATAAATTCTTTTTGAATGTCTCCGTTCAAAACAGCAGCTGTGATTTTATCTCCTTGTATTGCTCTTATTGCAAAATGAGTATATCCGTTTATGCTGCCTTTTGATGGTTTATTAAAAATCTCCCAATCTATAAGTCTACCATCACCACCAAGACCGATGCTTCCGGTTCCTATACCGCCTAATGGAAATGATATTTCTTTTGTATATTGACCAACATATTTCATAACAGTACCTCCAAATTATGTATTACATCTTAAATTATATCATTGTAAAAAATATCGTGTCAACATACACGGCATTTATGTTCAATTTTTTTGAATTACGTGTTGCCGTTAGTTCAAGTTTGGTTCAAAACCGCTTGGCATCTACCCTTTTGTTTCAAAAGCCATTTTTGCAAAAGCCCTCAAACCATTGAAAAAAACAGAACAATCTAGAGTGTCATCTAAATCGTTCTGTTTTGGTGGAGGCACCACCCAGATTTGAACTGGGGAATAAAGCTTTTGCAGAGCTCTGCCTTACCACTTGGCTATGGTGCCGTTTCACTTGACTTTGATATTATAAACAATGATAACAAATTTGTCAATAGTTAATTTTATATAAAAAACTATAAGTAT
>CACYTW010000033.1 GCA_902777435.1 uncultured Ruminococcus sp.
GCTAATAAACTTTAATTTGACTTCAGAGGAAAATAAAGATTATACTTCTTCTGAAATTCAGGTTTTTATAAAAAACGGCCAACAGTTTAAAAATGTATTTTCCGATACCATAGAGATGTATGAAAAGTATGCACCAAAGTCTCTCAAACTTAAAATACGGGTATTGAATTTGTTTAATGATTTATGGGAATATAATAAGAAAAAAGGAGAATTGTTGGAGCAGAGTATCTTTTATATAGAGGAGCATTTAAACCAAACAATTTCAATCTTTGAGTTGGCAAAGATGTGTCTTGTCAGCGAAACTAAATACCGTATGGATTTTAAAGCCCGTACGGGAATGAGTCCTAAAAACTATATTTTGAATTTAAAAATGAGCAAGGCGAAGCAAATGCTTGCAAGCGGTGAGATATCTGTTTCTGAGGTTTGTGATAGCCTGAACTTTTATGATACGGCATATTTTATTAAGACATTTAAAAAATACACGGGAATGACACCCTTGCAGTACAAAAAACAGCGGTTACAATCTGTGTGACAAAAAAGCATTTACATAATTTTCGTGTAAATGCTTTTTTTAAGTATAGGAGTTTATAAGTTAATTTCTTGGTACATTTTGGGAATAACAGCCGTTTCGGCATCAAAGCCCGTGGGGTCTATGCTGTCGAAAAGTCCCCAATGGAGCGGAACAGTCCGCTTTGCACCGACTTCTTTTGCAAATCTTGCGGCATCGGTCATATTCATATTGTTGCCCTTGCCGTTGATTGGAAGAAATACCGCGTATATATCAGAAGGCAATTCGGCAAAAATGTTTTTATTATACAATGTATCGCCTGTGATGTAGTACTTTTTTTCTCCATCATCTACAATGATACCAAGTGCGGACAACTCTGAATGTTCAGCACTTACTGCACTGAATTTAATTCCCCTTTCTGTCCATTCTGTTCCAGGGTGCATCAATATGTAATTGTTGTTTCCGCCGAACTCCCGCACTTCCGGAAAGCCGTTTTCGCTGCACAGAACCGTGACATTGCTGTCCTCGGTTAAATAGTGGTGCAATGTTTCGGGGTCGAGGTGGTCTAAATGATTGTGTGTGCAGATAATAATATCAGGGTTTATTTTCAGCATTTCCTCATCCACGGGAACACGTCTTTTGCTTTTTGGATTGACCTTTCCGCAACTGTCGGACAGATATGGGTCTATCATTATTTTAACTTTTTCATTTTCAAACAGCAAGCCTGCTTGTCCTAACCATATAACTTTCATAAACGTTCTCCTTCTTTCTTATTTATTTTAGTTGTTTGTAAAACGTGAAAACCGCACAACAGCATCGTCATACTACAAATCCAAAATAATTTTAATGAATAGTTGCCCTCTGCCCATACGGTTGCCAAGCCCAACCGCAATGAAAAAAATATTTTGGATTTGGCGTTTTAAACACAAAATAATTATAGCGAATAGCTGCCCTCGTCGCCACTTGCTGCGCTTGCTTGATGCTCATTATATTCGCATCGTCCCCTACAATTGGGCGCAGGGCAATTATTCATTAAAAATATTTCGGCTTTTTTGAAAGTTATCCACAATTTTGTGTTTTTACATTTTACAATCACCTGTCACATTTATTTGTATTTTTTCCTGAATTCTGTCGGTGTCTGATTTGTGTATTTTCCGAATACCTTACAGAAGTATTTTGCATCGTTAAAACCGCAGTTGTTGGCTATCTGTGTAATGTGCATATTTGTTTCAAGCAGCAATTTTTTGGACGCTTCTATACGAAGATTGTTTACATAGTTATTAATTGTTTTCCCGGTAGAGGACTTAAACATACCGCAAAGATAATTTGAGTTAACATTGCAAAACTGAGCAATATCTACTATCGACAGATTGGAATTTGAGTAATTCTTTTCAATATAATACAGCGCTGTTTTAACGGGACTGTTATGTCCTGTATTTTTAAGGAGGTGTTCGATTTTATCAAGCGTTACCGTGATGTGGTTGTTTAAATCGTCCAAAAACTGTGCCTCGTGAATATTGAACGTGCTTGTATACAATGAGAATTCCTCGTTGTACGGCATAAAGTAATTTTTGAAAAACATATGAATACTCTCAAAAATTGCATAGTAAATTTTCTTTGCGGCAGCACTCAAAACAGCGTTATTTTTGTATAGCGATTTATATAGCAGACTTAATATCATATGCACATTGTCAAAGTCCTCCTCGGAAAGACTTGCATATAATTTGTGGGCTACGTCATTTGTGTCGGGTGCGGTTTGACGAGTTTCTGTAAAGCATACAGGTGTGTTAGGCGGATAAAAGAAGGCATTGTCAAGAGCGCATACGGCATTTTCGTATGAGATATAAATTTTTTTACTTTTATCTACATAATTGCCGATAGCACATTTGTATTTTTCGCCATTGGCTTCCGACAGAAAATTGTTAAATATTTTTTCCGAAATAATTTTGATATCATTGCTTTTGCCTGCAAATAAAAGCTCTATATTACCATTGTTTTTAAACCTTGACAGTACGTCTATTTTGTATTGTGCGGCTCTTTCGGTAATAACCCGAATTATATCGACTTCATATTCGGTGCAGGGTGAAATAATTGCCGCTGCGAAAAACGGGTTTTCAAGAAATTCACGGAACTGCTGGGGCAGAGTATCATTGTCGACAGAATGGTTTTTGAATAATGCCTCAAGCAATTTGGTACTATACTCATTATTGCCGGTGTATTGCTTGTCGGTATCTGATACTTCGGTCATTGCCTTTTGTACTGCTGTTGCAAATTCTTCGGGGTCAAGAGGCTTTTCGATATAGTCGATGACGTTTAGTTTTATGGCAGTTTTAAGATACTCCTTGTCGGAATAACCGCTTAAGAACAGAATTTTACAATTCGGATATAATTGTAAAACACGCTGTGCAAGCTCAGTGCCGAGCATTCGGGGCATACGGATGTCCGTAATCAGAATATCAATTTCCTGTTCCTTGGCTTTTTGAAGTGCATCAGCTCCGTTTATTGCTTCTAAAATGTTGTCCTCAGGAATTTCCATACAAAGTAATTCGCCTTTTATTTGCTTTCGTGAAAATTCTTCATCATCAGCAATCAGAATTTTTATCATACAGTTTTACTCCTTTGGCTTTTATAATTACACGAGTATACTCGTTTTCTTTGCTTTCAAAAGTGATACCGCATTCGTTACCCAAAAACACCTTTAACCTGCTGTCGGTATTTACGATACCAATACTGTGAGTTTCTCCGTTGAATACTTCTTTTATTCTGTCTTCAGAAATACCGGCACCGTCATCGGTGATGTACAAGTAGAGGTAGTCGCCTTCGGTTTTTGCCGTAAGCTCAATTGTGCCGACAGGATTTTCTTTTTCAAGAATTCCGTGATACATTGCGTTTTCAACAATTGGCTGAAGTGTTATCTTGGGAATACAGTAGTCCATTAAATCATCGGCTATATTTATATTCAGCGTAAAGGCATTGTTATGTTTTAAATTCTCTATGGCGGTATAGTATTTGATGTGATTTATCTCTGATTCAAGCTTTACAAGGTCATTTTTATTGTGCAAGCTTATACGATAGAATTTTGACAGATTTCTTATCAGATACACAACGTCATCAGGCTTGTTCTCTTTTGCAAAGTGTTGGATTGCATCAAGAGTGTTATATAAGAAATGCGGTTTGATTTGCATTTGTAACAGATTAAGCTCGTGCTTTTTTATTGTTTCAGCATAGCTGTTGTTGTATTTTACCAGCTCGGTAATACTTTTTACCATATTATTATAGGTATTTACAGCATCATCAAGCTCGTCACTTCCGTTTTCAAGAGGTTCTATCATTTTGAATTCTCCAAGGTCTGACATTTTCATAGCTATTATGAGTTCGTCAAGAGTTTTTATGATTGGACCGCTGATACGGTGTGCCACAATAAGAGAAACAGCAGATATCAGCAAAAGAATACCTATAAGAATTAAGCACATAAAGTATATGCTTTTATATATATTGTCTGTGCTTCGCAAGACAACTACGCTGTAACGTGAATTGGTCTTTGTGCTTTTGGAAGCAAAAAAGCCATCTTTATCAAGCTTGACTATTGATGGTTCATTTGGAGATATATCGCATATAGCACGTATGGCATCTTCGCTGTATTCCTTACCTGAAAGTGAGAAAATAATTTCACCATTTTCATTTAAAAAAATACTGTCATCGTTTTCCATAACGCTGTTTTGCAGAATTTCGGCAAAATTTGATATATCAGTCGAAATTTTCAGATATCCCACAGCTTCACTTAAATTATACGAATTGTATAGAGTGTTTACTATACAAAAGTATCTGTCATCATCTTCTGTTTCGGTGTAATAGAAAAATTTGTTTGGGTTTACCTGCAAGCTTTCAAACCAGGATTGAGTGTTAATATTGCTGATTGGAGCTATTTTCAGATTATCGTATACAACGATATCATCACGCACAGGATAAAGGGTGAATGAAACGGGAATATTGCAGCTCATAAGTATCATATTTAAGGATTGGGAAATCTTAATGTAATTTCCCTGCATATCAAAAATTGTTCGGTTACTGTCTTCGGATAATACAGTCGCAATATCTGTGCTGTAACTTGCAGAGAGAACGTAATTTTCCATTAAATCTATGTAGTTTAAAAGATTGGACACAGAAATGTCGGAAGAATGCTGCATATTTGTTTTTGTTGTGTTTACGGTTTTTACCGTAAAGTATGTGATGAAAATAGCAAAGACCGAAATAAGAACAACGGCGGTCAAGGCAATCTGTGACATATAAAGCTTATGCTTTATGCTTGTTTTTTTGTTAGAGCGCATATAAAAATCTCCGTTCATAAGGGGATTGGATCTATGTATAATCTACATAAATATGTTAACAAGTTTAATTATAATTTGTTTTATTCGATGTGTCAAGAGTGTTATGGACGAGAAAATATTTTTACATCTAATGTGAGAAAAACGCACTTTACTTTGTGAAATTTAATGATATATTGGTAATATAAGAATATATTAAAAAACATTGGGAGGAATGATTTTATGAAATTTTTTAAACGAGTTGCACTATTAGTTTTAGCGGTTGTAATGACGGTGACAATGGTTGGATGCGGAGGGAGCGACAATGGCGGTTCCAATGAAATCACCAAGCTTAAAATGATACTTGTTGGTGAAAAGCCTGCTCTCTATGATGAGATTTACGGTAAAATAAACGAGATGCTCCGTGAGGATATCGGTGCAGAGGTTGAAGTTGAATACTACAACTACTCAGATCTCAATCAGAAGTATTCGCTTTTGTTCTCAACAGGTGAAGAGTTCGATATCGTTTTTGCCGCAAATTGGGTGAGCTACAATCAGCAGGCATCAAAGAACAGCTTTATGGAAATTACTGATGAGATGCTAAAGAAGAATGCACCAAAGACTTATGAAACATTGACCGAAACACAGAAGAATGAAGCTAAGGTAAACGGAAAAATGTATATGATTCCGAACACCGCATTGGAATACAGCAATCTTGTTGCACTTATCAGAGGCGACCTCAGAGAAAAGTACGGAATGGCACCTTTGGAAACAGTTGACGATTTTGAAAAGTATCTTGAAAATGTTGCTAAAAACGATAAGAACATCACACCTTTGGTAAACGTTGCGGCAGTCAGCAGTTTTTGGTGTGATTCCCTTGACCAGAAAGCAAGAATTTCAGTGCCAAAGAGTACAGAGCTTTCCTACGATGTAGATACTGATGAATTTGAAAAGAGAGATTTTCAGGACTACTACCAAAGACAGGTTAAAAAGACAAGAGAGTTTGTTGAAAAGGGAATTATTCCATCAGATATAGTTGCCAACAAGACACTTGACAATATGTTTGAAAACGGAAAGGCTGCTACATATGTAAAAAATCTTGAAACATCTGCTACTATGGCAAAGAAGCTGAGAGCATCACATCCTGAGTGGAAGATTGAAATTTGTGATTTTTCAAAGGGTATTCCTAAGATTGCTAACGCATCTATTGCAAACGGACTTGCACTTAACAGAACAACAAAGAATGTAGACAAGGCTTTGCAGTTTATTGAACTCCTCAGAAACGATGAGAGGTATTTCAACCTCACCTGGTACGGAATAGAGGGTGAGCATTGGCAGGCAGGCGAAAATAACACATACACATCATTAAACGACAAGCTGCCCAAGGAACGTCAGTACGAACCGGGATGCGTATGGGGTTGGAAGAACCAGGCAATGCTTAAGAAGGATACATCAGATATTCCTGAGAAGCAGGAGATCCTGGACAGATGGAAGAGCGAAACGATAACAAATGATATTTACGGCTTTACATTTGATGATGCAAATGTAAAGACAGAAATGACCTCAATTGCCTCTGTTGCATCGCAGTACGGCGGACCATTGTATAACGGCATGGTAGAGAGTTCTCAGATAGATGCTGCTCTTAAGACCTATGAAGAAAAGCTGACACAGGCGGGTATTGATAAGGTTTATGAGGAAACTAAAAAGCAGTACGCTGAGTACAAAAAGACAATAAAATAATTTCAGGCAGGGATTAAAATGAAAAAATCTAAAACAATCGGAGCACCAATCGGTGCTCCGCTGCAAAAGGAAACAACATTTTTGGGGACAGTTTCAAAGCATAAGATATTACTTTTGATGATTGCACCGGCATTGCTTTACTATATAATTTTTTCATATCTTCCGATGTTCGGTGTTGTACTCGCATTTAAGGAATATGACTATGCACTCGGTATACTTAAAAGTCCCTTTGTAGGACTTGAAAACTTTAAGTTCTTCTTTAAAAGCGGTCAGGCATTTACAGTTACAAGAAACACGTTTTTATATAATTTGGTATTTCTCCTTCTCGGTAATGTTACGCAGCTGTTTGTAGCAATTTTGTTTACCGAAATCGGAAGCAAGAAGGTAAGAAAGACCGCACAGACCTGTATATTTTTCCCATACTTTATCTCGTGGGTTGTTGTTGGAGCGTTTGTATACAATATATTCAGTACGGATTATGGTATGATAAATCAAAGACAATAGATACAGCTAATAATTTATATACGGTTATGGCATCAGGTGTTCAGGACGGAACGGAGGGAGAAGTAGTTCCCACTCGCAGCATCTCCTTTGGCACCGCCACAGGAGAAACCGAAACACCTGAAGAACCCATATCTGTTGTTAATCTGACACCCAAGATGTATACACCAAAAACAGTGTATGTTGATGATGACTTTAACAACAGAGTTACTGACTTGAGTACAGTTGCAAGCGGTAAAACAGCATATGACCATCAGGTAACTATGAAGGCGAATGGTAAAATAGCTACAAACTACGGATTGGGTTCCAATACAACAGATACATATGCACAGGTTGTAAGTGGATCTAGTAGTTTGGCGCTTTTAGACTACAATAATAAAGATGTTGACAAAATTAATGTATCATTCAGATTTAAATTTCCTACATATCAATCAGGAATGTACTTTATAGTTAAAGCAACACAAAAAGGTGGTACAGAAAATAAAAACCCTGTTGCAATTCCAATTTTCTAGTTCTGATGAGAATAAATGTTTAGTAAATTACATTAAGGAAGGCGAGACAGGCACTACTTGGGCTGCAAACCTTAAAACAAAAGGTAGAACTACTTGGAATCATGTGAGCTTACAACTTGAAAGAGTTGCCGATGCGGAAAGCAAGGGCGGATATAAAGTGTATATAAGAAATATTGTATATACAGATTCCGATGGCACTGCTACCAATGTAAATACGTCAAGCCTTAGTCCTGTTGATGTCGATTGGTGGTCTGGCTCGGTTACAAATAGTACTATTGTTAATGCTGCCAATATTGCTTTAAGAATTTCACACAACAATACATCTGATTTGTGTATTGATGATGTGATGGTGTATGAGCCTGAGGACTTAAAGATGAGTGATGCATACAAAAGCACAAGTATGAAGGTAAAGGCTAAGTTTACAAGAGGTTTGAAATCAGATACACTCGGCGGAATTTTCTTGAGAAAGGGCAATACTTTAGTAGATACAACATCTGTGGCATTGGACACCTCCGATACCTCAGGCAGAACAGTTATTATAACACCGTCAGAGGCAATAGATACAGCTAACAATTTATATACTGTTATAGCAGCAGGAGTTCAGGACGTGGATGGAAATGCTGTTCCCGCAGGAGCCATTACATTTGGTGACGGAAACGGTGTAATTGAAAGCCTATATGTCAATGGCACAGAGGTAAGTGCTGACAATATTGGAGCGACAGCAGGTCAAACAATCAGTGCGTATTTGAGCTGTGTAAACACTCTGGGAGCAGATGCTGTTATCACACCGATAATCGGATATTACGAAGGAGATACTCTGATGAGTGTGGGATTTGGAGAACCGGCAACGGTAAGCAACGGGGCAAGAGGCTCGTATTTAGCAACGTTGACTATGCCTGCAACTGTTGCAACGGGCGGTGAGTTCAGAGTATTTGCAATTAAGGCAGACAGTATGACACCTGTTCTTCTTGACCATATTATCAAAGCAAATTAAATAAGATGCAGACAGTCGCCCTCCTTTGTGCAAGGAGGGCGACATACAAGGTGTGGCGGAAGGATTGGCGATATTATGTAAGACAATCCCTCAGTCGTCTGCCGATGACAAACGGGACGATGTGGGCATCGTCCCCTACGAAAATTAATGAAGAATGAATAGTGAATAGTGAATAATTAATAATTATATCAAGTATTAAAGGATACAAAATTATGAGATACGAAATCAAAGATGGAACACTTCATTGTGACGGTGTGCCGAAGTTTGCCTTTGGTGCATCATATTACCCATCGTTTTTACCATCCAAATACCCTGTGCCTGAGAGCGGGGACAGAGTTGGAGAAATGAAAAAGGATCTCCGCAAAATGAAGGAGAGCGGACTTAACTTTTTCCGCACGGCGGCGTTGGGTGAGATTTATCAGGATTCAGACGGAGAGATAAAAATCAAGTCTGATTTTATCAACGGGATGCTTGAAGAAGCCGAAAAGGTCGGTATTGCATCAAGCGTCAGGTTAAACGGATATTCGGTGAACTTTTCCGATAACAAAAATTTTGAATTTGTAAACAATCGCGGTGAAGCTCTTGAGAAAAAGTGGTCCGCGTTTATGCACGGTTGTATGCATCATTCGGGTTTTTTGAAGGATAATACTGCGGCAACAGAGGCTTTGGCAAAGCATTTTGACAAATTTCCGTCTGTTGTGTCATATCAGATTTATAACGAACCGCACTATCCCTTCAACGGTGTTTTTGACTACAACCCCGAGGCAGTAAGGGCATACAAAAAATATTTGTGTGACAAAGGTTTAATGACAGAGGAGGAGGCACAGAAGTACAGCGTTCCTACTGAAAGACCGCGTACTGCCGAGGAAATTAACGAATGGATAGAATGGCGTATGTTCTCACTCAGAACAATGTCGCAGTTTTTGGACAATACTGCGGCGAGCGCCCTTGAAAATTCCGAAAATAAAGATACATACACCTGTTATACAACGGCGGTTTGCTCTAACTTGGCGGGAAACTTAGGCGTTACATACTTTGATAATTCCAAAAACCTTAAAACCACAGGAATTACAACCTATACACCGTTTGACGCTGCCGATTACTATGCAGCCGCATACACAATTGCATTGGCAGAAAGCTCTGCCGCTGTTATGTCAAAGAGGGCGTGGACGGCGGAGCTTGACAAAAGAACACATATGCCCTCAAGCAAGTTCTGCCGTGAAACCTATGAGGTTATAGGTGCAGGACATAAGGGAATATGCTACTATCAATGGCGTGGAGATTACCCTGACGAGAAATCACCCTTGCCTGATAACTGCGGTTTTGTACACTACGACGGCACGCCCACAGATACCTTTGAGGATAATATCGCTCTTATAAATATGCTCAACTCGTATTCAACCGAGATTGTAACCGCTGAAAAGGTCAGATGTCATACAGCAATTCTGCATTCTGACAGGGCATATATGTATTATGATGCTTTGTCTGACCCTGAGATAGGCGGAAAAAATATGTGGATGTTTTTAACGCTTATGACGTTTAAAGATTTAAAAAAGTGCGGTTTTGCACCTGACTTTGTAAGAGCCTGTGACCTGGCGGAAAATAAGCTTGATGTCAAGACTCTGTTTATTCCCTCAATAGTGGGACTCAGTGATGAAGAGCTTGCTCAGATAGAGGTGTTTTGCCGTGCAAGTGATGACCATCGTGTGTTCTACGGCGAGCAGGAGACAACCTTTGACTCTATAACCATCGGCGGTTGGTGGGATTTTATGTCAAGACCGAATGACCGCGTTACAGTAGAGTTCAGGGGCGGTCTTGAAACAGAGGACTTGCTTGAAAGCATAGAGCTTAAGCCATTAGTTGAGACAAATCACAAAAATCTTTTTGCCCATATTCTCAAAGGCAAGGAGAGAAAAATTATAACATTGGTGTCCAACCGACCTAATAATCAAAGCATACCTAAACACAGGGTGAGTTTTAACTTCCCCGTTAAGATTGTGACGTTCAGAACGCATAAGCTTGATTATGAGATTGAACTTGAAGTTGTTGATAATTCGGTAATGCTTCCGACCATAGATGACGGAGGATTGCTGTTTGTCGAATAGAAATATAAATAGAAATATATTAGATTTTATATATGATAAATTAGCTTAGACGAGGTGACTATTTATGAAGAAATTAAAGATGCTAAGTGGCGAATGTTGGTGGGGAGGTCGTGTGCCTGACGGCTGTAATATGCCTTTTGACGAAAAAAGCTGTATCAAGATAGACATACGCGGCAGAGCGGCTGAAAACGACCAGTCGGCAAGTATGTTTCTGTCCTCTTGCGGCAGATATATATGGAACGATAATCCATTTGCCATAGAGTTTAATAACGGAGAGATTACACTATCGGACGAGGGTGACAGTCCATTTGAAATCAAAGAGGGCTTTGAAAACCTCAGAGGTGCATATCTTGCCGCTATGAAAGCACATTTTCCGTTTTCGGATAAATTGCCTGATAAGCTGTTCTTTACTGCTCCGCAGTATAATACGTGGATGGCTTTGGGAACTGCGCAGACAACAGAAAATATCCTCAAATACGCTCAGGATATTTTGGATGAGGGGTATCCGCCCGGGGTACTTATGATTGACGGAGGATGGCAGGAGGACTACGGCGTATTAGAATTCCATAAGGGAAAAATCCCCGATCCTGCGTTGCTGGTTTACAAACTGCATAAAATGGGCTTTAAGGTTATGCTTTGGACTTCGCCCATTGTTTCGGGTGCAGGCGACAGATTTAAACTTCTTCGCAAAAAGGGATATTTACTTAAAACCAAGGACGGAGAAATAGCAATCAGAAGATGGTGGAGCGGCTTTAGTCCGATGATTGACTTCACAAACCCTGAGGCTGTTGAGTGGATGTATGAACAGCTTGACAGCCTTGTGGAAAGATACGGCGTTGACGGATATAAATTTGATGCAGGCGATGCATCTTTGTATGCTGATGACGATATAATTTACAAGCCTATGCCCGCAAGAAATCAGACTACCGCATTTAATTTAATGGGTGAGAAGTACAGCTTTAACGAGTTCCGTGCCGCACATAACAGCGGTGGCCGTCCTATCGTTGCACGTCTGCATGACAAGATGCATAATTGGGACGACAGAGGTATTAACACTCTTATCCCGAATACAACAGTACAGACTCTTTTGGGATACGCATATTGCTGCCCCGATATGGTCGGCGGCGGTACATATGGTTCCATTGATGGAATTGATGAAGAGTTGTTCATAAGATGGGCACAGACAAATGCGCTTATGCCGATGATGCAGGTTTCACTTCTGCCGTCAAGAGTGCTGTCCGAAAAGAGCAGTGAGATTGTAAAGAAATACATAATGCTTCATAAAAAGTTTGGTGAATACATATACGGTCTTGCAGAAGAGAGTGCAAAGAGCGGTGAGCCTATCTTCCGTTGTATGGAGTATCAATTCCCTAACGAGGGCTTTGAACATACAAATGATCAATTTATGTTAGGCAATGAATATATGGTTGCCCCTGTTGTGAAAAAGGGAGTTACCAAGAGAGAGGTTAAGTTCCCTAAGGGAGAATGGCTTGATGAGGCAGGCAATGTGATTTCTGCAAAAGGCGGCGAAACATTGACTTTTGACGCTCCTATTGACAAGCTTTTGTATTTTGTAAAAAAGAATTAAAGATGATTAAATCGCCAAATTCACAATATTTTTCATTTGGCAAACGGGACGATGTGGGCATCGTCCCCTACAATGTGCGAAATAGCCTGTTGCTGACAGTAATGAACGGGACAATGTGCGAGGGAGCCGTTCGCGGCAACGGGCAATCGAACAAAGGAGAACGACTATGAACAAATTATCACTTCAGATGTATACATTGCGTGAATACACAAAAACGTGGGAAGACTTCAACAATACCATAGGGCGTCTGTCTGAGATAGGGTTTAAGACACTTCAATATGATGTTCCTGCCGCATATGACGCAAAAGAGGTAAAACGAGTGTTTGACGAATACGGAGTTGTAAACGATTCTGTATTCTGTCCTGTAATGGATATTGAGGATAATACCAAGAAAATAATTTCCGAATGTGAGGTTTTCAATACCAAATATGTCAGGACAAGTGCGATTGTGTCGGGACTTGCAAAGAGTGCATCAGGCTACAAGTGTTTTGCGCATTATTTGAACGAGGCGTGTGAGGAATTGAAAAAACACGATATAAAGCTGTTGTATCACTTTCACGCATTTGAATTTTGCCGTTTCGGCGATAATACGGGAATTGATATAATTTTAAATGAAACCGACCCTGAGGTTATACAAATTCTTCCCGATACTCATTGGATACATAAGGGCGGAATGAATGTTGTTAAATTCCTTGACAGATACAAAGACAGATTTGACTATATTCATTTAAAGGACCTTGGTATAGCACCGCGAGGTGACACGTGGGAGTCCGGTACAGTTGTATTTGCCCCTGTCGGAGAGGGAAATCTGGATTGGACAGAAATAATTGAATTTTGTAAAAACAATAATATTAAAAGCTATGCAATCGAGCAGGATAATTGCTACGGCAGAGATGAATTTGACTGTGTAATATCGAGCTATAATTATATGAAGAAATTTGGACTTGAAAATTAATATATGGGTTTTAAAGGAAGTGTGAGATTATGCCAACTGTGTTTATAACGGGAGCCACGAAAAATTCAGGCTTTGCCATAGCTGAAAAGTTTGCAAGCGAGGGATATGATGTTGCCATATCCAGCAGAAGCAAAGATAGTGCAGAAATCGCTGCGGCTAAAATTCAAGATAAGTATAAGGTTACCGCAAGGGGCTACGCAATGGACTTGTTGAATGTCAAGGATATAAGATTGGTGTTTGCGAGGCTCAAAGAAGATTTTGGCAGACTTGATACCTTTGTTGCAAACAGTGCGGATTTGGGAATAGGAATAGATATTCTGTCGGCAACGGAGGAGCGGTACGATGCCCTGATGGATACAAACGTAAAGGGAAATTATTTCGCCTGTCAGGAGGCGGCTATGATTATGATGAAGCAGGGCGGAGGGGCGATTGTGATTATCGGCTCGGTGCATTGCAAAAGCTGTGTGGGCGAACGCAGCCTATACAGTATCTCTAAGGGAGCGTTAAGCACGCTTGTTCGTTCTATGGCGGTGGAGTTGGGTATGTATAACATACGTGCAAACTGCTTGCTTGCCGGTGCAATCAGAACTGACCGTTGGGAAGGAATTTCGGCAGAAGAAGAGGCAAGACGCCGTGCAAATTGGCCCCTTGGCATTGAGTCCAACGGAGAGGATATTGCAAACGGAGCATTCTACCTGGGCAGTGACTTATCAAGAACTGTGACAGGAACCGACTTAGTGATAGATTCAGGAATTTTAGCCTCATTATTGCCATATAAAAGGAGAGATATAAAATGAAAATAACAGATGTAAAAATATACACATTAGATGCCTTCCGTACTAATTGGGCTTTCGTTAAGGTTGAAACCGACGAAGGCTTGTACGGCTGGGGTGAAGCGTCACTCGGTACAAACGAAAATTCTCTTGAGGGAATGATTGCCGATTTAAAACGTCACGTTATCGGGAGAAACCCTCTGGAAATTGAAAAGTTTATGTTCGAGGTATACAGAGATATGTATTGGAAGGGCGGAGCTGTGCTTATGTCCGCAATGAGCGGTATCGAAATAGCTCTGTGGGATATCACAGGCAAGTATTTTAATACGCCTGTTTCCACCTTCTTCGGCGGAAAAATGCGTGACAGCGTTAAGATGTACGCAAATGCGTGGTTTGTCGGAGCAAAGACACCTGAGGAGTTTGCAAAAAGGGCAAAGCAGGCGGCAGACCTTGGAATAAAGGCTATGAAGTGGGACCCCTTCGGTGCGGCACATATGACCATCTCCAACGAGCAAATGAACAAGTCTGTTCAGATTGTCGGTGCGGTCCGTGAGGCAGTGGGTCCGTATGTGGACTTGCTGATTGAGTGTCACGGAAGGTTTAATCCCACAACTGCAATACAGATTTCCAAGGAGCTGGAGCAGTTCAAGCCTATGTTTATGGAGGAGCCTTGTCCCCCTGACAATATAGAGTCTACCGCATATGTACGCAAGCATTCTAAAGTTCCCATTGCGGCAGGCGAGAGGGCATACACCAAGTATGGTGCTCAGGCTCTTCTCGAAAGAGATGCCGTTGACTACATACAGCCTGATGTTTTCCATACAGGCGGACTTTTGGAGGGCAAAAAGATTGCCGCAATGGCAGAGGCAAAGCATATTATGATTTCCTATCATAATCCGTCGGGACCTGTATCCAATGCCGCTATACTTCAGCTTGCGGCAACTGTGCCGAATTTTGTAATACACGAGATAATGCTGACAGACGGCTCATTCCGTAAGAGCATCACCGATGAAGAGGTACATTTT
>CACYTW010000034.1 GCA_902777435.1 uncultured Ruminococcus sp.
CACGAAGACCATATAGGTGCAATACCTTATGTTTTAAAGGAGATAAATGTTCCCGTTTACGGAACAAGACTAACCCTCGGCATACTTAAGAACAAACTTTCAGAGCACGGAATATTAAGAGAAACAAAGCTCGTGAACATTGAGGCAGGCGACACCGTTAAGCTTGGATGCTTTAAGGTAGAATTTATCCACACAAACCACTCTATTGCCGACTCTGTTGCAATTGCTTTGCACACGCCTGCAGGCATAATTCTGCATACAGGTGACTTTAAAATCGACCCTACACCTATTGACGGCGATATGATTGACCTTGCCAGGATAGGCGAGCTGGGCAACAAGGGCATACTTGCATTGATGTCAGACAGTACAAACGCCGACAGACCGGGCTTTACAATGAGTGAGCGTTCAATCGGCCACACCTTTGATGAGCTTTTTGATAAGGGTGCCGACAAGAGAATAATAATTGCGACTTTCGCCTCAAATGTACATAGAGTACAACAGATTATAAACTCTGCGTATACACACGGCAGAAAGGTTGCGGTATCCGGCAGAAGTATGGTCAATGTTTTAAATGCGGCTATCGAATTAGGCTATATGAACATTCCCAAAAACACATTGATTGACATTGATGAAATCAGCAGATATCCTAAGGATAAGCTTGTTATTGTCACAACGGGAAGTCAGGGCGAATCTATGTCCGCTCTCACACGTATGGCGTTTTCTATTCACAAGAAAATCAATATTGAGCCTACCGATTTAATAATAATTTCGGCAAGTCCCATACCCGGCAACGAAAAAACAGTTGCAAATGTTGTAAATGAGCTTTTAAAGCATGGTGCTGAGGTTGTCCACGAAAGACAGGACAATGTTCACGTATCGGGTCACGCTTGCCAGCAGGAACAGAGAATTATGCTCGCCCTTGCCAAGCCTAAATATTTCATACCTGTTCACGGCGAGTACAGACACTTGTGCAGACATAAGGAGCTTGCACTTCAGACGGGTATGGAGTCCAAAAATGTTTTTATCTCTGATATAGGTAAGGTAATGGAGCTTTCACAAAGCGGTGCGAAATTTGTGGGTACAGTTCCCTCAGGCAAGGTATTGGTTGACGGTCTTGGTGTCGGTGACGTAGGTAACATTGTTTTGCGTGACAGAAAGCACCTTGCCGAAGACGGAATTATAATCATTGTTTTGACCATTGATAAATCAGTAGGTGAATGTGTATCAGGCCCTGATGTAATCTCAAGAGGCTTTGTATATGTCAGAGAATCAGAGGACTTAATGGAGTCAATACGCACAATTTCGGCTGATGTAATAGACGATTGCACAGGCGGTTCGACAGTTAATTGGACAACGCTTAAAACAAGAATTAAAAATGATGTCGGCGGATATTTATACTCAAAGACAAAGCGCAGACCTATGATTTTGCCGATAATTATGGAAGTATAAAAAGAAAGGATTATCCGAAATGAATAATTTTACTATTTTTACCGATTCGGGTTGCGACTTGCCGCAAGAAATTTTAAATCAATGGAATATAAAATATTGCTGTCTTTCTTTTATGTTTGAAGACGAGGATAAAATGTATGGCAACTACGATTTATCAAGCAAGGACTTTTACCAAAAAATGCGTGACGGACACATTGCAAAAACTTCGGGCATAAATTCAAACGAGTTCAAGGAAGCATTTGCAGAAGAATTACAAAAAGGCAATGACGTATTATACATTGGCTTTTCTTCGGGACTGAGCGTTACATACAGTTGTGCATACGCAGCCGCCCAAGAACTCCACACAGAGTTTCCTGAACGCAAGATAATATCAATAGACTCACTCTCTGCCTCAGGCGGATTAGGTTTGCTTATATACCTCGCTAAAGAAAAACGTGACGAAGGTGCAACCATAGACGAAACAGCGGATTATATCAAAGAGCTTATACCTAAAAACTGTCATTGGTTTACTGTCGACGATTTGGTATACCTTAAACGCGGCGGCAGAGTAAGCCCTACCGTTGCTCTGGTAGGCGGTGTTCTCGGCATCAAGCCTGTTATGCATATGGACGACGAAGGCCACCTTATAAATATGTCAAAGGCACGCGGACGCAACGCCTCTTTAAAGGCAATTGTTGATAAGTACGGCGAACTTGCTGAAAACCCAAACAGCGGTACAGTATTTATTTCACACGGGGATTGTCTCTCTGATGCAGAAAAACTTGCTTCTATGGTTGAAAAATCATACGGAGTAAGCACCAAACTTATCACAGACATAGGTCCTGTTATCGGTGCTCACTCCGGTCCCGGTACATTAGCTTTGTTCTTTATCGGTAAAGAGCGCTAATCCTTATTTATATTATAAAAAGCAGACATAGACGGGAAATCCGAAACTACACCCAATTCTTCTTCAATCCGAAGAAGTCTGTTGTATTTTGCAACTCTGTCGGTGCGTGACGGTGCTCCCGTTTTTATTTGTCCCGAATTCATTGCAACTGCCAAATCTGCTATGGTCGTATCCTCTGTCTCTCCCGAACGATGTGAAACAATTGCTGTATAGCCTGCTCTCTCAGCACTTTCGATAGCACACAGAGTTTCGGTCAGCGTTCCTATCTGATTTACCTTTATCAATATAGAATTTGCCGCTCCTGATTTTACACCCTTATTCAAACGATTAACATTTGTCACAAACAAATCATCGCCCACAAGCTGAACCTTATCGCCGATAGCTTTGGTTAATTTCTTCCAGCCTTCCCAATCCTCCTCTGCCATTGCGTCCTCAATTGATATTATCGGATACTTTGACACTAAGTTCTGCCAATATTCTATCATCTGTTCCGGGTTAAAAATCTTTCCTGTCTTCCAAAAGCAATAATCGCCCTCCTTACCGAGCTTTTTTGCCTCCTCGTACATTTCGGTGCTTGCAGGGTCCAGGGCTATCATAAAGTCTTTATACGGCTTAAAGCCCGCTTGTTCTACTGCCTCAATAATTAGCTTTATTGCCTCCTCATCACTGTCAAGGTTTGGTGCAAAGCCTCCTTCGTCACCTACCGCAGTGGAAAGTCCCTGCTTGGATATAACATTTTTTAAAGTATGAAAGACTTGTGTGCTCCACCTTAGTGCATCAGAAAACTTCTTAGCCCCCACAGGCATAATCATAAACTCCTGACAGCTCAGGGAATTATCGGCGTGCTTACCGCCGTTGATTATATTCATCATAGGAACGGGCAAAGTTCTTGCATTTGTGCCGCCTATATATCTGTAAAGGGGCAAGCCAACTGCCGCCGCCCCTGCCTTTGCACAGGCGAGCGAGGTACCTAAGATAGCATTTGCACCCAACTTGCTCTTGTTTTCGGTGCCGTCAAGCTCAATCATTATATTATCTATTTCCACCTGGTCAAGAACATTCATTCCTATAAGTGCATCACTTATCTCTTTGTTGACATTTTCTACCGCTTTTTGCACACCTCTGCCCATAAACCGTTTTACATCTCCGTCACGCAGTTCGCAAGCTTCAAAGGCACCCGTTGACGCTCCCGACGGAACCGCCGCTCTTCCTATGACACCATCTTCCGCTCTGACTTCCACCTCAACCGTGGGATTGCCCCTTGAATCAAGAATTTCTCTTGCATAAACATCTTCTATACCAATATACGCTTTCATATCTTTCCTCCCTGATTTTTTTATTATTTTTAGCTATATATGTTATTTTATACTAAGTTTTAAAATTATTTATAAAAAAACTTGCGTATTTATGCAGTTTATGATAAAATTATATCTTATAGATTATTAATTGTTCTAAGCATTAAGGAGTGATTTTCGTGGCTAAAGAACTGCCTAAAACATACGACCCCAAACAGGTCGAAAAAAGAATATACAAGGAATGGTGTGATAAGGGATATTTCCACGCAGAGGTTGATAAAAATAAAAAACCTTTTACAATAGTTATCCCTCCGCCAAACGTAACGGGACAACTCCATATGGGACACGCCCTTGACGAAACTTTCCAGGATATTATTATCAGAACAAAGAGAATGCAAGGCTATAACGCTCTTTGGATTCCCGGCACCGACCACGCCGGAATAGCTACTCAAATCAAGGTTGAGGAGGACCTACGTGTAAACGAAGGTCTTACACGCTATGACTTGGGCAGAGATGAATTTTTAAAGAGAGTATGGGCCTGGAAGGAAAAGTTCGGTGACAGAATTATAAATCAGCTTAAAACTCTCGGTTGTTCTTGCGATTGGGACAGAGAGAGATTTACAATGGACGAAGGCTGCAGCAAAGCTGTTCGTGAGGTTTTTGTCAACCTCTACGAAAAAGGTCTTATCTATCAAGGCAGCCGTATAATAAATTGGTGTCCAAGCTGTGCAACCGCTCTGTCTGACGCTGAAGTTGAATACGCTGAACAAGACGGATTTTTCTGGCACATTAAATATCCCATCAAGGATAGTGATGGTTATGTTGAAATCGCAACCACACGTCCCGAAACCCTGCTTGGTGATACAGCCGTTGCTGTTAATCCTGATGACGAAAGATATAAGGACTTAGTGGGTAAAACTCTCATTCTTCCTCTTGTGGGCAGAGAAATTCCTGTAATTGCAGACGATTACGTTGACAAGGAATTTGGTACAGGCTGTGTTAAGATTACACCTGCACACGATCCCAACGACTTTGAAGTCGGTCTTCGTCACAATTTAGAGCAGATTAAAGTATTAAATGATGATGCAACCATCAACTCGTACGGCGGTAAGTATGAGGGTATGGACAGATACGAAGCAAGAAAAGCAATGGTTGCCGACCTTGAAGCTGAAGGCTTGCTTGTTAAGGTTGTTCCGCACACACACAATGTCGGTCAGTGTTATCGTTGCGGAACTACCGTTGAGCCTATAACCTCAAAACAGTGGTTTGTTAAAATGCAGCCTCTTGCCGAGCCTGCACTTCAAGCAGTTCTTGACGGAAAGACAAAATTTATCCCCGAAAGATTTTCAAAGACATATACTCATTGGATGGAGAATGTTCACGATTGGTGTATTTCCCGTCAATTGTGGTGGGGACATCGTATCCCTGCATTCTACTGTGAGGATTGTCACGAAACAACTGTTTCTAAAGAAGACATCACAGTTTGTCCTAAGTGCGGCGGAAAGGTTAAGCAAGACCCCGACGTCTTAGATACCTGGTTCAGTTCGGCTCTCTGGCCGTTCTCAACTCTCGGCTGGCCTGAAAAGACTGAGGAGCTTGAGCACTTCTATCCAACATCTGTATTGGTTACAGGCTATGATATAATATTCTTCTGGGTATCAAGAATGATTTTCTCGGGAATAGAGCATATGGGCGAGGTTCCGTTTAAAGACGTATATATTCACGGTCTTGTTCGTGACAGTCAGGGCAGAAAAATGAGTAAGTCTCTCGGCAATGGCATTGACCCTCTTGAAGTCATAGACCAATATGGTGCTGATGCATTGAGATTTACCTTGGCAAGCGGTAACTCACCCGGTAACGATATGCGTTTCTATATGGAGCGTGTTGAGGCGAGCCGTAACTTTGCAAATAAGATTTGGAACGCATCACGTTTCGTTATGATGAACCTTTCAATCGACAAGTGCAAAACACCTGATATTGAAAAGCTGAACATTGAAGACAAATGGATTTTACACGAATATAACGAGCTTGTTAAAGAGGTTACCGATAACCTTGAAAAATACGAAATGGGTGTTGCAGTATCTAAGCTGTACGACTTCATTTGGGACAAGTTCTGCGATTGGTATATTGAGCTTGTTAAGCCAAGATTTAATCAGGACGACGAAAGCAACCTTGTTGCACAGAACACTCTTGTATATGTTTTGTCAAACACATTAAAGCTGTTGCATCCGTTTATGCCCTTTATAACAGAGGAAATCTGGCAGGCACTCCCACACGAAGGCGAAAGCATTATGATTTCTGCTTATCCCATATATAATAACGAATTTAAAAACGAGTCCGCTTGTGAGAATATGACCCTTATTATGGACTCAATCAAGGGTATCAGAAACGCCAGAAATGAAATGAATGTTCCACCTTCAAAGAAGGCTACACTCTATATCGTTACAAACAAAGCTGATATATTTGAGGCAGGCAAGGCTTTCTATACAAAGCTTGCATCTGCGTCTGAGGTGATAATTTCAAGGGACAAGAACTCTGTTCCCGAAAACGCAGTATCAGTTGCATCCCCCGCAGGCGAGCTTCTTCTCCCTATGGACGAACTCGTTAATAAGGAAAAAGAGCTTGAACGCCTTGAAAAAGAAAAGAAGCGTTTAGAGGGCGAAATCAAGCGTGTAGACGGCAAGCTTTCAAACAAAGGCTTTACCGAAAAAGCACCTGCAAACGTTGTTGAAGAAGAACGCAAAAAGGGCGAAAAATACAAAGCAATGCTTGCAACCGTTTTAGAGAGTATTGAAAAATTGAAGTAATATCAAAAAGGGACGGCACTCGTCGTCCCTTTTTACACAGAGAGGGAATTATGGATTATCGCGAGTCACTTAATTACATACATAAGACACCGAAATTTGCACGTGTCCTGGGTAATGATATGCTTAAAAAACTTCTGTTTCATTTGGGCGACCCTCAAAAGAATTTGAAGTTTATTCATATCGCAGGCACAAACGGAAAAGGCTCCTACGCTGTTATGATGGCGGAAATTCTGAAAAACAGCGGATACAGGGTCGGTCTGTGTACCTCTCCGTACATTGAACGCTTTAACGAAAGAATACAAATAAACGGCGAACAGATATCAGATGAGGCTCTTGCAGAAGCGGCAACCCTTGTAAAACAGGTTATAGAAACAAATGATTCACCTGTTTCGGAATTTGCTTTGGATACGGCAATTGCTTTTTATTACTTCAACAAGCATAACTGCGATATCGTAGTTCTTGAAACAGGTTTGGGCGGCAGAATTGATGCCACCAATGTGATAGATACGGCAGTGTTATCTGTTATAATGTCTATTGGATATGACCACACTCAATACTTGGGAAACACAATCGAAGAGATTACCTACGAAAAGTGCGGTATAATCAAGCCTAACGGCAATGTTATCTGCTATCCCGACCTTGATTTTAAAGCCTTAAGTACAGTTAAATCTGTATGCTCCAAGAACAACGCAAGCCTGACCATTGCAGACAAGCCCATAATCTTTGAAGGAAACAGCTTTTCCTACAACCGCAAGATATATGAGCTTAAAATGTGCGGCGAATTTCAAAAATACAATGCCGCAACAGTTTTATGTTCAATCGAAAAGCTGATTGAGCTTGGATATAATATTCCAAGCGAGGCGGTAATAAAAGGTCTTAAAAACGCTTTAAACCCTGCTCGTTTTGAAAGGTTAAATTGCGGTCTGTACTTAGACGGTGCCCACAACTCATCTGCGGCAAAACAGCTTTGCAAAAGCATTGCCACGCTTCAAAAAAATGTGCATATGTGCATTGCAATGATGTCTGACAAGGACATAAAAGGCTGTATAAAGGAGTTTGCAAGCCTTAACCCGACAGTTACAGTAACAGAGATTAATATGCCGCGCTGTGCTTCTGCCGATGATTTACGTGTAGAATTTAACAAATACGGAATTGATGCAAAAATTATCAAAGACCCTGTAACAGCCGCAAAAACAATGTTAACCGAAAGCGGTACAGACGATTTTTGTATTGCCTGTGGCTCCCTTTATCTTGTGGGATTATTGCGAAAGGAATTGAAGGGGTAAGCTGTTATGTTCTATATTTATATGCTGCGGTGCATAGATAATTCAATATATACGGGTTATACAACCGATATAAAACGGCGGTATGCAGAACATCTGAAAAAGAGCAAAAAGGGTGCCAAATATACACATTCACGCACACCTGTATCTATTGCCGCGATGTGGGAAACAGACAGCAAGTCCTCTGCAATGAAGCTTGAACATTTTATCAAAAAACTTTCTAAACAGAAAAAGGAAGAGTTAATCTTAAACACAGACTTAGTATCAACCAAATATGAAGAAAAACTGTACGGAAACGTATATGAATCAATAAACTATGAAAATTGCTAATATTAAACTTGAAAACAATGTTATACTTGCACCTATGGCAGGGGTGACAGACAAAGCCTTCCGCCTGACGACAAAGCCTTTCGGTCCTGCACTTATGTATACCGAAATGGTTTCAGGCAAGGGATTATTCTACAAAAGCAAGAAAACAGAAACACTTTTATCGGCAGAAGATGCCGAAAAGCCTATCGCCGTTCAAATATTCGGACACGAGCCTGATATTCTTGCCAGGATTGCCGTGAGTGCCTTGACAAGCGGTGCGTGTATAATAGATATAAATATGGGTTGTCCTGCGCCTAAAATAGTGAACAACGGCGACGGCTCCGCTTTGATGAAAAATCCTGAACTTGCAGGAAAGATAATCAAAGCCGTTTCTCAAGCCGTTGATGTTCCTGTTACGGTAAAGTTCAGAGCAGGGTGGGACAGCAACAGCATAAATGCAGTTGAATTTGCCAAAATTGTCGAGGAAAGCGGTGCCGACGCAATAACTGTTCACGGCAGAACAAGAGAACAGTTCTATTCGGGCGACTCCGATATTGATATAATAACCGCAGTCAAATCGGCAGTAAGTATTCCCGTTATAGGTAACGGAGATATAACAGACGGCAAATCGGCAGTAAAAATGCTTACCGAAACACATTGTGACGGAATTATGATTGGCAGAGCCGCTCAGGGAAATCCCTGGATATTCAGAGAGGTTTTGCACTATATCAAAACAAATGAGCTTCTTTCTCCTCCATCCATTGACGAACGTCTTGATGTTGCCCTGAAACATTTTGACCTTCTGCTTAAATTCAAGGGTGACAAGAGAGGCGTATTAGAGGGCAGAAAGCATATGTCTTGGTATTTTAAAGGTGTAAAAGGCGGTTCTGTACTGAGAGCAGAGGTGAACAAAGCCGAAACACCTCAACATATGATTGATATTCTGACATCATTTTGTAAGCATTACAAAAACACGTATAATATTTGAAAGGAATAAGGGTTATGAATAATAAAAGAATAGTTATAAAAGTAGGCACATCAACACTGACCCACGATACAGGTAAAATCAATTTGAAGAGAATTGAAAAACTTGTTCAGGTAATATCAGACCTGATGAATATGGGCCACGAGGTTATTCTTGTATCAAGCGGTGCTATCGGCGTCGGTGTTGGCAAATTGGGCTTAACCGAAAAACCATCCTCCACACGTCAAAAGCAAGCATTGGCGGCAATCGGACAGGCAAGCCTTATGTCTATATACGAAAAATTTTTCAAGGAATACGGATACAACACAGGTCAGGTCCTTCTCACAAAATTTGTCCTTGATGATGAAGCAAGATATACAAGTGCCAAAAATGCTTTTAACACTATGCTTGAATACGGAGTTATCCCAATCGTAAACGAAAACGACGTTATCTCATCATACGAAATAGAGTTTGGCGATAATGATACACTGTCTGCGTATGTATCAACCTTGGTTGATGCGAATTTACTTATTATTATGTCGGACATAGACGGGTTTTATAACGGAAATCCCAATGATGCTGACTCACACATTATACCGATTATAGAAGAAATAACAGATGAAATCAGAAATTGTGCAGGCGGCGAGGGTACACGCCGCGGCACAGGCGGTATGATTACAAAGCTAAATGCCGCAGAACTCGTTTGTCCCTGCGGAATAGATATGGTAATCACAAACGGCAACAATCCAAACAATCTGTATAAAATAGTAAATTCAGAACCTGTCGGCACGCTCTTCCGTGCAAGGTCAAAAAAATAAATATAAAATTGCCCCGAATACTGTATGTAATGCAGTTTTCGGGGAGTTATTTTATCTTTGACTTATTTAATTTTCAATTGGCATTTTAGACAATTGCTTGTAAGTCATAATGATTAGAACAACTGATATAACAGCTGTCAATATATCTGATACAGGCATTGAATACAGCACACCATCAAGTGCAAACACTATCGGCAAAAGCAATGCAAAACCAACACCAAACACAATTTCACGCACCATTGAAAGCATAGTGGAAGCCGCCGCCTTGCCCATTGCCTGCAGGAATATAAATGCCGCCTTATTGATACAAGCAAGAGGGAGCATACAAAGGTAAACACGGAATGCCTTAACGGCAAATTCAGTATAATAGACGCTCTCATTTGCCGCACCGAATATTCCGATAAGCTGTAACGGGAAAAATTCCACAATAATAAGGGCAACCACACCGACTATTGCCTCGCAAGTAATAAGCCTGGTAAATAGTTTTTTCACTCTGTTATTTAAGCCTGCACCCATATTATATCCTACAATTGGTATACAACCTGCTGACATACCTACGACAATGGAAATGATTATTTGAAAGAACTTCATAACAATACCGACAACCGCCATAGGTATTTGTGCATATTGCTCCTGACCGAAAATAGGGTCCATCGCACTGTATTTGCGAATCATATTATTAATTGCCGCCATTGCCGCAACCAAAGAAATTTGAGAAAGAAAACTGCAAACACCCAACAGAAGTGTTCTGCCGATAATATTTTTATCAAGCTTAAAATCATCTTTGCTTAAATTAACAACTTTAGTATGGCAAAGATACCAAATTGCAAGGATTGCCGTCGCAATCTGACCGATTACGGTAGCGACAGCCGCACCCATCATTCCCCATTTAAAAACATAAATAAAAATCGGGTCAAGTATTACATTGATTATTGCGCCGCTCACAGTGGAAATCATAGCATATTTAGGACTCCCGTCTGCACGGATAACAGGGTTCATTGCCTGACCAAACATATAGAAAGGAATACCTAACGTAATCCAAAAGAAATACTCTTGTGAATGATAAAATGTTTCGCTATTTACAGTTCCGCCGAACATTGCAATAATCTGATTTGAAAACAGAAGATAAACAAGCATCAATACAATGCTCGTTACTATTGTCATAAAAATAGAGTTACCCGTACTGCGGCTTGCATCTGTCGGCTTTTTTTCTCCAAGACAGATAGACACAAAAGCACAGCAGCCATCACCTATCATAACAGCAATAGCAAGTGCAATTACCGTCAACGGAAAAACAACAGTGTTTGCGGCGTTTCCGTATGAACCGAGATAGTCAGCATTGGCAATAAAAATTTGGTCAACAATGTTATACAATGCACCGACCAAAAGCGAAATAATACAGGGCACAGCATATTTGCCCATTAATTTGCCTATCTTTTCAACAGCAAGATAGGATTGTGTTTTTTCCATTTATTTTACCTCCTTAAAACAGCAAAAAGGTGCAAGTCCAACAAAGCTGGACTTACACCTTTCGGCTACGCACTATCGACTATTATATCACTGATTTTTAAATTTTTCAAAGGTCTTTTTACACAAAGTAAAAGTGCTGTTTTAAAATTGTTTTGTCAAATTGATTATTCTTCTCTTTTTCTGCACAGTATATTTATATGCTATGCCTGTTCCGTTTTTGGGTTGATAATAAAATAAATCTCGTCTGCTGTTTTTCGTGCAGGCGGTAAACAACTATCTTTATAGTATACAATACAAATGTCCGACTTGTATATCATCTCGCAGTTGCGTTCAACATAAGGAATTGATTTTTCTGTTCGGTTATCCCCGTAGCTTACTGCGTCGCCAATTCTTTCTCCGCTTTTATCGGGCATTACAAAACCAACACCCCAGGTGTCTATACCCATACTCAATGGGATTTTTCCGACAGCGGAGCACTTTTTCATTCAGTTTTTTCATTAAAAAGCTTATCTATACCCCAGCACAAGGTACCATTTTCGTTTGGATATGCGCCGTTTTCATATCTGTATACTTCCTCTGTAATGAGCTTATCATTTGCAATGTGGCATAATATATGTCTTCCGCTTTATGCTCCCAAATCTACCGCAAGCTAATATCTTATATTTTCAGTCAACAACAACACCCTTTTTCAAAATAATATTGGCATACAGAGCTTTTTCACCCGTTGCAATAACTGCATAAGCCTTTTTTGCGCGCTCGTAAAATTCGAAGCGTTCAAGAAATTCAAAATCCGCATCAGAATATTTTTTTGAAATTGCCCTATACTCATCCCAAATTGGGGTTTCAACATTATCGCCTTTCACAACCTCCATAAGATACAATGGTTTTGCGTAGGTGTCGAGCGGAATCAGCTTAAGAACAGCCTCAAGCACATCCGCAGCACCGTTTCCCGTAAGATATACCACCCTTTGACCTATACTTGCAGACGGGAAATTCCCGTCTGCAATAACTATCTCATCACCGTGTCCCATTTCGCAAAGAATTTTTAAAAGCTCCGGCGGTATAATTTTTGGTATATTTTTAAGCATAGATGTGTCTCCTTACTTATATAACGGTCCGTACTCTTTGCACGCTCTGTAATCGGTTGCTGTTTTGTCATCTCCGAAGCCGAAGCCTGCCCACGAGTGCGGTCTGTAAATTTTTTCGTCCGATACATTGTGAACCGATACAGGTATTCTAAGCATTGAAGCAAGCGTAATCAAATCAGCACCGATATGACCATGAACCGTTACTCCGTGATTTGCTCCCCAGTTTGCCATTACTGAATACACATCAGCAAACGCTCCTTTGCCTGTAAGGTTCGGAGCGAACCATGTTGTCGGCCATGTCGGGTCTGTTCTTTTATCAAGCTTTTTATGAACATCGTCAGGAAGAGTTACAGTGTATCCTTCAGCAATCTGAATTGTCGGTCCTACGCCGTCAATCAGGTTTACTCTTATCATTGTAACAGGCATTTCAGCCTCTGTTTTAAAATGGCTTGAAAAACCGCCGCCTCGGAAATATTCGTAATCTGCTCTGCACCAATCGGTTGCTTCAAGGCAGGCATTAATATCACTATCGGTCATATTCCACCACTCTTTTATCGTTCCGCTTCCGTTTTCGTCCTTTGATGCGCCCGTGCAGTCAAGTGCCGTTGCACCGGAATTTATAAGGTGAATAATGCCGTTTTTCGTTCTGCCTGTAAGTTCTTTTCCCGTAACTCTTTTTACGGAATCAGGCGACCAGTATGTACGCACATCATGGAAGCACGGTGCTTTGCCCGTAAGGAGCGTTGCAAAAAGCATAGAAATTCCGTTTAATGTATCATTTTCGGTTGCAAATGCAAACGGAGCTTTTTTGCCGTTCCAATCAAAGCTCGACGCCATAATTGCCTCGGTAAAGTCACCGTTCGGAAGCCAATCCGTCCACATTCTCTGACCCTGGAATCCGCCGACTATACCGTTTCTGCCGAGGCTTTCCTCGCTCCAGCCCATTACTTTAAGCTTTGGATTGCCAAAAAGTATATCCTTTACTATTATTGTAAACTTAGCTATAAATTCCCAATCTTTATCTGCGGGAATTACCTTTGACTTTTTGATAATTTCAGGGAAATTTTTGCCTGCATTTTTGTCAAATCCCTCTCGGCAGTTTTCCTTAATCCACTTAATAGCTTTTTCGTATTCATCGTGGTCATAAATTTCAAGAGTTATTCTTCTTAAAATTTCGGTTAAATCCACCCATTCCGCTCTAAGTCCCAAATACTTCTGCATAAAATCCGCATCACAGAACGAGCCTGCAATTCCCATTGCAACACCGCCCAGATTTACATATGCTTTGTTCTTCATCTGCCCTACTGCCAATGCACAGCGGGCAAAACGCAGAATTTTTTCGGCAACATCATCGGGTATACTGCTGTCGTCTGCGTCCTGAACCTCGTGACCGTAAATAGAAAACGCAGGAAGCCCCCTTTGTGCGTGAGCCGCCATTGCCGCAGCAAGATATACAGCTCCGGGTCTTTCCGTGCCGTTGAATCCCCATACAGCCTTTATAGTCTTCGGGTCTAAATCCATCGTTTCACTTCCGTAGCACCAACAGGGCGTAACGGAAAGTGTGGCAACAACATTTTCCTTTCCAAACTGCTCAGCAACCATTGCCGCCTCTGCTCCACCACCTATTGTAGTACAGCCGATCACACATTCAGCAGCAGTTCCGTCCTGATAATAGAGATTTGACGATATCAGCTCTGCCGCCGCTTTTGCCATATTCATTGTCTGGTTTTCAAGGCTTTCTCTTACACCGCCCCAGCGACCGTCTATAACAGGTCTTATTCCAATTTTTGGTTTACTCATTTCATTTTCCTCCTAACATAAATGTATTTCTTAATTGTAATTATATTATTGACTTCAATTAATTTCTTGTGTTATACTATCATAAAGTATAATTATTTTATGATTTGGAGTAAAAAAATGAATAATTTATCGTATTATGAAAAACTTCAACGCGGAACCCCCGAATTTCCGCTTGAACTGTATAAAATAGACTTATCACATCCAAGATATAAAATGCAGATGCACTGGCATAAGGATTTTGAAATTATAAGGGTGACAAAAGGAGTTCTGGAGCTAAAACTTAACGAAAATTCACTTACACTTTCCGAAAATAAGAGTATATTTATTCCCGGAGGAATTATACACAGCGGAAATCCCAAATACTGCCACTACGAATGTCTTGTATTTTCTCCGTCAATACTCTACAACATCAAAAATTGCCGCTCGCTCATAAAAACATATATGCAGAAACCGGTTTTATACCAAAACAATTCCGACATTGATTTTGTGTTTGAAGAAATGCAAAACCAAAACCTTGGATTTGAGCTTAATGTCATAGGCAAATTGTATATGCTTGCCGGAGATATCGTAAAAAGAGGCGAAAGCTACGCAGTAGCTCCCAATGAAAAAATAGAGAGGATTAAATCAGCAATGCTTATGATTGAAGAAAACTACTCGTCAAAGA
>CACYTW010000035.1 GCA_902777435.1 uncultured Ruminococcus sp.
CAGCCTATCTGCATCCTCCGCACCAAAATCTGTTCAAAATTACTATGTTTTTGGTCGGAGAATTTTGAAAGAGAAAATTTTTGGTTTATCAAGGCAAAAGCGGAGGTAATCCTGACGGATTGCCGAGTATTTTAACGCAGATAAAACATAAATTTACCTTTCAAAATCACGGTTCGGTTTTATACTATCACCCTATGTTCACAGTAATCCTGAATATCTTTGTTCATAGAGTAAAATCCGTGTATTTCAATTAAAATCTCTCCATCGCATATCCACAAATATCTCAAGCAATCCCATAAGGCATCCCAATTTTCGCCATAATATTCCGGAAGTCCAAACTTTTCTTTTAATATTTTATGAACTGTTCCGCAATACTTACAATTCGTAAAATCCAAAATAATTGGATTTTCTGTGATTTCCTTAAATGCCCTTTCATCGTTATCGTAAGTTCTCATATACAATTCCTCCTCTATAAATAATAAAATTGAAGTGTCTTATTGTGCCATATTACTTATATATAAACGCAAAGTAACATAGACGCTATGAAATTGGTATACCATAAATTAAAGTTTTCCGCAAGGAAAACTAACTGATTCTCTTATCTCTTCTCCCGTATCTTTTATCTGAAAACGACAATTTTCTTTTAGAGAACAGAGAGCAGAGAAGAGATAAAAGAGAATAGAACAAAAGACAACGACAACTTTCTTTTAGAAAATTGCCGTTGTCTTTTGGCGTGCCGCAGAAGATTCGAACTCCCGACCTTCTGATCCGTAGTCAGACGCTCTATCCAGCTGAGCTAGCGGCACATATTCACATAACTCGTATATTATACCACCGCTAAGCAAAAAAATCAAGTCTTTTTTCAAAAATTTTTATAATTTCAAAAAATAACTTTTTAAAGTGTAGATTTACGTATAAAAATTATATTATTTGATTGCCTCATATAAAATAGGAAGAACCTCGGAATATACTTTGTCAAAGTCGGATAAGGGGAGAGGGTTCTTGCCCTTTCCTACCTCGATGGTAAAGGCAGGTTTTCTGAATTTTTTTATAAACCAATCCTTAAAACCTCCGTAAGATGCAATCCCGTCGGGGATATCTCTGACATAACTGCTTACTTGCTCAAACCGCTTCAGATAATCCTCGGTTCCCGAAGGAACAATACCGCAGAAGTCATAGTATATGACACGGCCTTGGCTATGGAGGGCAAAAGCGGCATCAAACTTGTTCTGGCGTGTGAAGTTGGCAACGGCACGTGTTTCCGGCTCGGACTCAGGAAAGTCGCCGCCAAAGCGCGTCGCACCGGGTTCTGCAATGCCGTAGCTTAACTCGGTTTGCTTGGACAGCTCCCACAATGCATCGTAGTTGTGGTTCAAGTCAACGCCGTTTGCGTTTGCCTGCCAACCATCAACCGATGCCGAAATTTCAACACCATCGGGGTTGACCATAGGAACAATGTAAACAGTAGCTGACATATCAGATGGCTCACAGGATATCCGTTTGGCAAACTCAATTAAAATCTTTGCGGTCAGCCATTCCATTCCGTGGTGACAGCCGTTTAAAAAGACCTTACGGGAGCCGTTACCGATTTTTATGGCATATAGCTCCCTGCCGCCTACGCTTTTGCCTATGGAATATATAGGAATTTGAGGGTGGGTTTTCTTGAGTTCATTAATATCCATTATAAGATTTTCATATTTATATATATTGTTTTCCATAATTATCACATTCCTTAAAATTGACATTTTGCTGTACGTATTGAATACATTGGCACTGAAAAAATTTATGCAGATACAACAATTATATGCAATATATTCAATAAAGATAAACAAAAAGAGCAAAAAAAGAAAAGTTTTTTTCAAAAAGGTATTGAAAAAAATTGAAGTGTGTAGTATAATGCAATATATATAAATGAAAATTAATTAGAATACGGGGAGCAATACCCTTTGTTTGTATTCCTGTGTTCATTTTCTTAATATTTTTAAAGAAAGGAGGATACCTTACGATATCTGAATAATATTTGTGGTATGATTTTATTACAATGGTCTGAACGATTCAGACATCAATAAAAAAGAGTATAGTTTATTATTTAGGAGGTAAAAAAGGTTATGAAGAAAAATTTATTTAAAAAAGTCGCAGCATTTGTAACAGCTGCATCAATGGTTGCTTCGTTGGGCACAGTTGCATTTGCAGATAATTATTATGAAAGTGGTATTAAAATTACAAATGTAAATTATCAGAGTGCGAAGGTTGCCGGTGAATACGATGTCACTGTATCGTATTTAGTAGATGACGGTGTAACAAATGATATTGGCGTAACAATGCTTGCTTACACAAGGAAAGATCCAAAGCTTTCTGTTAGCGATAAGGGATATGATGAATATGATGCTTCAATGCAGATTGTAGGTATTGATCAGCAGGAACAGAAAGATCAGACAGGTTCATTTGAGTTTAGGGTTACCACAAAGGATGATGGTGCCATTAAGGTTGCTTATGATGTACCGTCGATTATTTTGGTAAGCGGTGATAACGTTACTCCCGCAGCTGCTATGTTTACAATTACAGAACCTGCTTGGGTAGCTGATACAGCTGAATATACAGGCATCACTGAGTTTGATGTTGAGTGGCCTTACGATGAAGCTGCAATTAAACAGGCGATTGTCAAAAATGATTTAATTAATGATATTAAGTTAAGTAAATCCGGTACAGGCAAAGAGACTCAGTTCTCAAGTATCGGCACTGTTACTGAAGAAAGCTTTGCTGTTGTAAAGACAGGTGATACATATTCAGTAACATTTACTTTCCCAAGCGATGCGGTTGTGGATGGTGCTGAGTTGGATTCAACATTAACAAGTGTTAGCATTGGTGAAATTGTTGTTAATAAAAAGCCTTGGACAGTTACATCAACATCTTACGGTTCAGATAACAAGATGACAATTTCAAGTCAGAATTCACTTGCAGCTGTTAAGTCTGCGGTTGAAGATAAGCTCGCTGAGGTTGGTGTAACGGTTAAAGGCTCTGAAGAAGGTATGACTAAGACAATCAAGACAGTTACAGTTGGTGATTTCACTGTTGCAGGTGGTGCTGCTTATGACGAGATGTGTGCAGCTGATCAAATAGTAACAGGTAGCGTAACAGCTGATATTTCAGGCGATACAGAGGTTACTGTAGCAGACAGTACAAAGCTTACATTTGAGCTTGAGGTTACTGTTAAATCCGCAGCGGCTGCAAAGTGGGAGATTGTGAGTGCTGAAATGTCAGGCAGTGCGATTACATTTAACGATCAAGAGTCTACGGTAACTGCAGATAGTTTATTGACTGATATAACAACAGAAGTAAATAGTCGCACAGCTACACTTAAAGGTGCTAATACAGAAGAAACAGAGAATGTTTCACTTGCAACAGCTACAGTTGCCGTAAAGGATGCAAGTAAGTTTACCTATACAGTTACAATTCCTGCTTCTGTAGAAGCAACTTTGGCTAATATTCCTGAAGAGGGTTACCCATTTGATATCACTGTTGTTGTAAAATATAAGAAGCCGGCTGGTGTATATGGTGATGTAAACGGAGATGGTAATGTCAATATGGTTGACGCAGGTTTGATAAAGCAACGCTTCCTCAAAAAGATTGACAAGTTCACAGATAAAGAAGGAAATGTCATTGATGATGTATACGGCAATGTAAACGGAGATGTCAACATCAATATGGTTGATGCAGGTTTGATAAAGCAACGCTTCCTTAAGAAGATAGATAAATTCCCCGTAGAGAAATAGTTGCTGCGGTAGTAAAGATTATTTATAATTCATATAGGGTGTTTGATAATGCCCTATATGAATTTAAAGAATTTTTAAACAATTATATAAAAATAATTATATAATAAGATATATTGTTAAAAGGAGAGAAAAAAATGAGAATTTTAAAGAAAAGTCTTGCTATACTTTTAGCGTTGACAATGGTTTTAGGCACCATAGGTGTATTTGCTGCACCTGAGGCAGATGACGTTTTTAAGATGTCTTTTACAGCAGATCAGACATCAATCGGACAGGGAAAGAGCGTAACGTACACAGTTACATTGACTGCACTTAAGGATGTTAAGACTGCAGGTGGTGCAGGAATAACAATTCAGTATGACACAGCTCTTTATAGTGCAGAAGTTTTGGAAATCTTAGCCGGATTTTCAATGGACACTGACTTGACTGTATCTGACGGCGAAATACGCTTTGCCCCATTTGCAAATTATCCGGTATCAGATGCAGGTACTACAATGCTTAAGATTAAGTTTACAGCTAAGTCTGATGCAGCAACAGGTTCAAATGTCCCATTTAACATTGTTGAATCAGCAGACGATATGATTATGGATAGCATTGGTGCAACCCTAAAAACATACAGAGAAGATGTACCTGCCGTAAACATTCTTAAGGCTTTCACAGTTGCATCAGTTACTCCCGGTACAAAGACAGTTGATCTTGGTACAGAAGAGGCAGATGTAATTGCTGAACTTAATAAGATGGAATTTGCAGTAGCAGGTGCTAATACTGATGACAAAGGTACACTTAAGGCAGAGAATTGGGTGGCTAAAGAATACAAAAAGGACGTAGCAGGAGAATATACATTTGAAGGTGATCTTGTTGCTACAGATGTTATTTCTGTAGATGCTGTAAATAAAGCAACCGTAACTGTTACAGTTAGCAAAATTGCTCTTACAGCTGATATGGTAACAACCGCGCTTGAAGGTAAGTTTATGCAGGAAGCAGGTGTAACAAAAACAGCAGAAGAAGTTGTTGCTGCACTTCCTCAGACCGTAACGGTAGAGAAGAATGGTTACAAGGCTGAACTCGCAGTTACTTGGACACCTGGTGCAACACTTGCACTTAATGAAGTTGGTACAACAGCAGAAGTTACAGGTACAATAACAGGTGCAGATAACTTTGAAGGAACTGCACCAATCACAGGTACGGTTACAGTAGTTCCTGCTGAAGTTAAGGATTGTAAGATTTCTGTATCAGGCACAACTGCAAACAGCAAACCTGTAGTTACAGTTACAATTCCAGCATCTGCAGGTATTGTTGCAGATAAGAAAATCGTAGTAACACTTGTTGCAAAAGCTGCATTGGGGGCAGAAGCTGGTGGTACAGCAGAATACACAGTTACAGAAGCTGATGTCGCAGCTCTTGGAGATGCTGATACATTTACAAAGAAAATTCAGTTCCCTCAGTCAATCAAGACTATGGGCTTTGCTACAGGCGATAAGTTAGCTTTATCAGTTGAGTACGATGGTGCTAAACTTGTTACAGATACAGCAGTAGATGGTATAGTTGATGTTAAGGTTCAGCCTACAAGCAATCCTACAGGTGCTCCCGGTACTATAACACCTGCTCCTTCTACATCTTACACAGTTAAGGTTGCTGAAACAACAAATGGTACAGCAAGCGTTTCTGCTTCAAGTGCTATGAGCGGAGAAACAGTTACAGTTACAGCTGTTCCTGCTGAAGGATATGTAGTAAAGGATATCAAAGTTGCTGACGCTCTTGGCAATGCAGTAGAAGTTAAAGATGGTGCATTCGTAATGCCTGCTGCAAATGTTGTTGTAACAGTTGAATTTGCAGAGAAGACAGAAGAACCTACAGAAGAAACAACATTTGCTGATGTTCCTGCAGGTCATTGGGCTGCAGAGGCTATTGATTACCTCAAGTCAGTAGGTGCTGTTAATGGTAAGACAGAAACAGAGTTTGATCCTGATGGTTCAGTAACACGTGCTGAATTTACAAAGATGCTCGTTTCACTTATTGATGCTGAAGAAGTTGCAACAGGCGTTGAGTTTGCAGATTGTCCTGCAGATGCTTGGTACACACCTTACGTTGCAAAGGCTGTTGCAATGGGTCTTGTAAATGGTGTATCTGACACAGAATTTGCTCCTGACAGCACAATCTCACGTGAAGATGTTTGCACAATTATCGGACGTTTCCTCAACATTACTGCTGAAATCGAAGATAAGGAACTCACATTCACAGATGCTGCTGACGTAGCTGAATACGCTGCACGTTATGTTGCTTATATGGCAGAACTCGGTATCGTAAATGGTTACGCTGATGGTTCATTTGCTCCTAAGGCAAGCATCACAAGAGCTGAATCTGCAAAGGTTCTCTATGGTTTAAGCAAAACTTTAGACAACAGCACAGAAGAGGTTGTTGAAGAAGTTGTAGAGGAAGTTGTAGAATAATCTATAACATTAAATAGTATATTAAAGATGCCTGACAATAGTCGGGCATCTTTTTTGTGCAATAATGATATAGGGAGCAAACGGGACGAAAGAGGACGCCGTCCCCTATGGGCAAAATTATTTTAATAACACTTGACACTAACTCATAACTGTGATTACTTGACTTTTATGGCTAAAAAGTGTAAAATAATATAGTAGCTTTTATTTTCATAAATTAAGTGATAAATACTGATTTATATAAGGATTACGGGCAGAAAGGATTGTTTATTTATGGATAATATGAAGTTGGCAGAGCTTTTATTCCCTGATGTTAAGACAACGGCGGAAGAATACGAAAAGATGTATCCGGAGAGAAATCTCCCTGAGGGTGCAATGGTTACCCGTATCGGGCCAAGTCCGACAGGGTTTGTTCACCTCGGCAATTTATATAACGCTATGATTGGTGAGAGATTGGCACACCAAAGCAATGGCGTATTTTATCTTAGAGTAGAGGACACGGATGCAAAAAGAGAGGTAAGCGGGGCAGTTGAATTGGTTTTATCCGCAATGGATTACTTCGGAATACACTTTGACGAGGGTGTTGTTGAAAATGATGGGCAAAAAGGCCCTTATGCTCCCTATCGTCAAAGACTTCGTAAGGACATATATCATTGTTTTGCAAAGAAGCTTGTAGAAATGGGATATGCATATCCGTGCTTTTGCAGTGAAGAAAAGCTTGCTGAAATGAGAGAGGCTCAGATTTCAAAGAAGCTGAACTTTGGATACTACGGCGAATGGGCTGTATGCCGTGAATTGTCTTTTGAAGAGATAAAAAGCAGAATTGAAGCAGGGGAAGAATATGTTTTGCGTTTCCGTTCAAATGGAGATATAAATAACACCGTTGAAGTTTTTGACGGTATTCGCGGAATGTTAAAACTACAAGAAAATTATCAGGATTTTGTACTGCTTAAATCAGACGGAATACCAACCTATCACTTTGCCCACGTTGTTGACGACCACTTTATGCGTACAACACACGTCGCAAGAGGAGAGGAATGGCTGTCTACACTTCCCATACACGTACAGTTATTTGATACGCTTGGCTGGAAGCGCCCTATATATTGCCATACCCCTGTTCTTATGAAGATGGATGGAGATACGAAGAGAAAGCTGTCAAAGAGAAAGGATCCTGAATTAGGTCTTGACTATTATCGTGCAGAGGGGTATTTGCCGTCTGCTGTCAGGGAATACTTAATGACAGTATTAAATTCAAACTTTGAGGAATGGCGTGCAGAAAATCCTGACAAGGATATGAACGAGTTTAAGTTTACATTAGAAAAAATGAGTACCTCAGGTGCGTTGTTTGATATGATGAAGTTTGATGATATAAGCCGTGAAATTATATTTAAAATGACACCTGAGGATATATATGAGCAAATGTCTCAATGGCTCAGTGAATATAATCCTGAGTTCCACAAGCTGTTTACAAGAGATAAGGAGCTCACGTTAAAAGCGATAAATGTTGGCAGAGATGCGGCTCGTCCGAGAAAAGATTTAACCAATTGGAAGCAGGCCAGCGAGTTCCTTTCAATTTACTATGATGAGAGCTTGAAGATGGAATGTCCTTTCCCTGAAAATGTAAGTGATGAGGACAGGACAGAAATTTTGGACAGATATTTGGCATCATATAACCATAATGATGATAATTCCGAATGGTTCCAAAAGATAAGAGAGATAACAGACGATATGGGATATGCCGTCAAACCAAAGGACTATAAGAAAAATCCCGATATGTATAAGGGAAGTATAACAGATGTAAGTAATGTTATCCGTGTTGCCTTGACAGGCAGAACAAACTCGCCTGATTTGTGGGAAATCTGTCACATAATAGGAGAGGACGCAATGCGTCGCAGAATTGAGAATGCAAGATAATTTTATTGGAGGCAAGAATAATGGGAAGCGACAAGAGAGATTTTCGTAAAGAAAGAATAAGTATATTTGATATGGAAAGGCCGAAGTTCCCTAAAAGAGCGGTTGTCACAGGCGGTATGCCATATGGTAATAAGAAGCTCCACTTTGGTCACGTAGGCGGAGTGTTCGTTCAGGCAGATGCAATGGCAAGATTTTTGCGTGACAGAATAGGCAAGGAAAATGTTATATTTGTATCGGGAACAGATTGCTACGGCTCGCCGATTTCCGAAAGTTACAGAAAGCTGAAAGAAGAAGGCTATACGGGAACGATTGAGGACTTTGTAAGGGAAAATCACGAAAGCCAAAAAAAGACACTTGAAAAATACGAAATAAGCTTAAATCTCTTTGGTGCGTCAGGCCTTGATGATACAAAAGAAGAACACGCAAAATTAAGCCGCGAGCTTATGGAAAAATGGTATGAGAACGGCTGGCTTGAAAAGCTTGTTACCTCACAGTTTTATGATGTTAAAGCAGGTCAGTTCTTAAACGGCAGACAGGTTGTGGGAAAATGCCCTGTTGAAAATTGTAATTCTGACAAGGGCTATGCGGACGAGTGTTCTATGGGCCATCAGTATATGCCTGAGGAGTTGATAAACCCCAAAAGCACATTGACGGGGGACACTCCCGAGATGAGAGATGTAGCCAATTGGTATATAGACTTGACAAAGTTCAAGAGTGAGCTTGAAGACTTTGTTGACGACATATCCGAAAAAGAGAATGTAAGACCTCTTGTTTCCAATACAATTCGCGAGTTTATGACACCGCCGCTGGTATATGTAAAGAATGAATATGCGGAAGATTATGAGAAGATAAAAGGCAATATGCCTGAGCATATATTAAACGAAGGAGCGAACAAGACCTCGTTCTCGCTTGAATTTAAAAATTTAGAGGACAGAGATAGGGCAAGGGATGTTTTAAATGCAAATAATATAAGATTTCGTGCCGGCAAAACGCTTGTGCCCTTCAGATTGACGGGTAATATCGAATGGGGTGTACCTGCGCCTGTTCTTGACGGCGAAGAAGGACTTACTATTTGGGTATGGCCTGAGTCGCTGTGGGCACCGATTTCGTTCACCAAGGCTTATCTAAAAAGAGAGGGCAAAGATGATGACGAATGGAAGAAGTTTTGGTGTGATGAAGATGCTGAGGTATATCAGTTTATAGGTCAGGACAATATTTACTTTTACGGCATTGCGGAACCTGCGTTGTTTATGGCGTTGCAGGGAAAGGAAAGCGTTACAGCAAGACCTGAAAATGGTCAGATTAAGATGCCGACCCTTGTGGCAAATAACCATATTCTGTTTTTGAATAAAAAGGCAAGCTCAAGCGGTAATGTAAAACCGCCAATGGCAGAGGAACTGTTTGATTACTATATGCCCGAGCATTTGAGAGCACACTTTTTGGGATTGGGACTTGGTTTAAAGAGTGTCAGCTTCCAGCCAAAGCCTTTAAACCCGACGGCTAACGAAAAAGATGCGGACCCTGTAATGAAGGAGGGCAAGCTGTTGTCAAATGTGTTTAACAGGGTGGCAAGGTCTTGCTTCTATACGGCTCAGAAGTACAATGATGGAAAAATGCCTTTAGGTGAAATTGATGAAGATGTAATTAAGGAGTCTAAAGAGGTCATATTAAAGTATGAGAGAGCAATGTATATGACAGAGTTCCATACTGTTATGAGCCTTATGGACACATATATAAGAAATGCCAATAAGTATTGGGCAAAGAACATTGCAGAGGCGGACAAGGCTGACGACAATGAATTGCGTAAAAAGGTTTTGCGTAACGTGTTCCATATGGTGAGAGTTGCAACAGTCTTGATGCATCCTATTGCACCTAAGGGAGCAGAAATGATATGTGAGTATTTAGGCTTTGGCGAGGACTTCTGGGATTGGAACAGAATTTTTGATACAATGAATGACTATTGTGTTGGAGAAACAGAGCATCAGCTTAAATTCTTAGAGCCGAGAGTTGACTTCTTCCCTATGTTTGCGGAGTAGCCCTTTAAATATATGCGCGGGATAAAGGAATAATTTATGAATACAAAAATTTTCGCAGACGGAATGTCAGAATTGAAAATTGATATTTCGGAGGCACAAATTGAAAAATTTAAAAAATATTCTGCAATGCTCAAAGAGTGGAATGAAAAAATGAATTTAACGGCTGTGGTTGATGATGACGGAATATCTGTAAAACATTTTTTGGACAGTATTCTACCCTTGTCAGCAATTGATATGTCAGAGGTAAAGTCTGTGATAGATGTGGGAACGGGAGCAGGCTTCCCGGGATTGCCGCTTAAGATATGCAGACCTGATATAGAGATTACGCTTTTAGATTCCCTTAATAAACGTATAAACTTTTTAAACGCGGTTAAGGACGAATTAGAACTTGATAATGTTGTGTGTATACACGGCAGAGCAGAAGAACTCGGCAAAAAAGCGGAGTACAGGGAATGTTATGATGCTGTTGTATCAAGGGCGGTGGCTAATCTCACTATGCTTTCAGAATATTGTTTGCCCTTTGCAAAGGTGGGCGGTATGTTTCTCGCTTTAAAGGCAGACGGAGCAGAGAACGAGATAAAGGCTGCAGAACCAATGATTAAAACTCTTGGCGGAAAAGTGGAGGATATCTGCAAGGTCAGCCTTCCGCAAAGCGATATTGTGAGGTATATTGTTCTTATACGAAAAATTAAGAGTACACCAAACAAGTTTCCACGCAGAGCGGACAAAATAAAAAAATCTATCGGTTAATAAGAACATAAAAAGTCCGAGACGAGAAATTTTCGCCTCGGACTTTTGAATACTTAGCAACACGAAATGCGTTGTTGAATTTCGTAATTAGTTGAGAATTGTGTTCTCTGTTTCCTTGTCAAACAAGTGAATCTTGTTTGGATCAAGAGCGATTTTGATAGTCTGCTCACGCTGTGCGGTTGTACGAGGATTAACTCTTGCAGTAAAGTTTACATCGTTAATCTTGAAGTAGAGATATGTTTCAGCACCCATCATTTCTGTGAGGTCAATCTCAACATCGCATACGCAATCAGCCATCTCGGTAATATGAAGCTGATCATCATAGATATCTTCAGGTCTGATACCCATAACAACTTCCTTGCCGTTATAAGCTGCAAGCTCATCCTTCTTAGCCTTGCCGTCAGGTAGCTTGATTGAGAAGTTGCCACTTCTGAGGTATGTTCCGTCAGCTTTAACATCAACAGTAACATCGATGAAGTTCATCTGTGGGCTGCCGATGAAGCCTGCAACGAACATATTGCAAGGATACATATACAGATTTGACGGTGTGTCAACCTGCTGAACGATACCATCCTTCATAACAACAATTCTTGTACCCATTGTCATAGCCTCTGTCTGGTCGTGGGTAACGTATATAAATGTTGTCTGAAGCTTTTTGTGAAGCTTACCGATTTCAGTTCTCATCTGAACTCTGAGCTTAGCATCAAGGTTAGAGAGAGGTTCGTCCATAAGGAATACTTTAGGATCACGAACGATAGCACGGCCTAAAGCAACACGCTGTCTCTGACCGCCTGATAAAGCCTTTGGCTTTCTGTCAAGCAAATGCTCAATACCGAGGATTTGAGCTGCTTCGTTAACCTTGCGCTTGATTTCGTCCTTCGGAACCTTTCTGAGCTTAAGACCAAATGCCATATTCTCATATACTGTCATATGAGGGTAAAGTGCATAGTTCTGAAAAACCATTGCAATATCTCTGTCCTTAGGAACAACGTCGTTCATAAGCTTGTCACCTATGTAAAGTTCACCATCGGTTATTTCCTCAAGACCTGCAATCATTCTCAATGTGGTGGTTTTACCACAACCTGAAGGACCAACGAAAATTATAAATTCCTTATCCTCTATATCAAGATTAAAATCTTTTACTGCTGTAAAACCGCCTGAATAAGTCTTTGTAATGTTTCTAAGACTCAAACTTGCCATAATTAAAACCTCCTAAAAATAATTCGCACAATTTCTTATTGTATGTATGTTATTATATCACAGTACTTTGGAAATTGTTAGAGCCTAAATGCACAAAATTAAAAAATCTTTTTGGCAAAAATGTATAAAGTACAATAATGCAAGTTTTTTTATTTGAAAAAATGCTCAAAATTTCAGTATTTTCGTTTATAATACTTGAAAAAAAGTAACAATTCATATATAATAGGGTGAGTTGAGAAAAATTTACAAAAAGTGAGATGATTGATAGTGATTAAAGTCGGAGTCCTCGGTGCAACAGGTTATGCAGGAATCGAAACAGTCCGCTTGCTTGCAGGACATAAAGAGGCAGAAATTGTCAGAATTGTATCACATTCATATGAGGGTACAAGGATTTCTGATTTATATCCAAATTTGAAAGGCATATGTGACATAGAATGTACGGGACTTGATGTTGATGATATAGCCGAAAGCTGTGATGTTGTGTTCACGGCACTTCCTCACGGGGCTTCCAAGGAAGTGATACCGGCACTTTATAACAAAGGTCTTTATGTAATTGACCTTTCAGGTGATTTCAGATATGATGACCCTGCCGTTTATGAGAAATGGTACGGACAGCCCCACTCTGACCCCGAATTGCTTGAAAAAGCTGTTTATGGTTTGTGTGAGCTGTACCGCGATAAAATAAAAGGAGCAAGACTTATCGGCAATCCGGGTTGCTATACAACCTGTTCGATAATGGGACTTTATCCTATTGTAAATTCAGGATATGCGGATAATCACAGCATAATAATAGATGCAAAGTCAGGGGTTACGGGCGCAGGCAGAGGCTTGAACCTTCCCAATATGTTCTGTGAATGTACGGAAACAATGAAGGCGTACAAGATTGCAACCCACAGACATACCTCTGAAATTGAGCAGGAGTTATCTCACGCTGCAGGTGAGGATATAATTCTTTCTTTCACGCCGCATCTGGCGCCTATGAAGAGAGGGATATTTGCAACATGCTATATAAACCTTAAAGAAGAAAAGTCAGCGGAAGAACTTGTTGAGTTATACAGAAACTTTTATAAAGACGAAAAATTCGTCAGAGTGTACGATGCAGGAACTCTCCCTGAGCTCAAGCACATTAACGGCTCTAACTATGTGGGTATAGGTATTGCGGTTGACAAGAGATTAAAGCGTGCAATTATCATATCTTGCATAGATAACCTTGTAAAAGGTGCCGCAGGTCAGGCCGTTCAGAATATGAATATTATGTTCGGTTTCCCCGAGGATACAGGCCTTGACTTGGTTCCGAACTATCTCTAATATTGATTTGAAAGGTGGAAATACAATGAATCAACCCGAAATGAAGCCTTTTATAGATAAAGCAAAAATACTTATAGAGGCACTTCCTTATATACAGCGATTTTACGGAAAGACCGTTGTTATAAAGTATGGCGGAAACGCAATGATAAATGACGAATTGAAGAATAAAGTGATGGAGGATGTTACCCTTCTTAAATACATAGGCATCAACCCTATCGTTGTCCACGGCGGCGGCCCTGATATTTCGTCGGCACTTAAAAAGTTTGATATAAAAAGCGAATTTATTAACGGCTTGCGTGTTACCGACGAGGAAACAATGAATGTTGCCAGAATGGTGCTTATAGGCAAAACAAATAAGGAGATTGTTTCTCTCCTTGGCACAAAGGGCGGAAAGGGTGTCGGTATATCGGGTATTGACGGCGGATTGCTGAAGTGCAAAAAGCTGTATACAGAAGTTGACGGCGAAAAAACGGATATCGGCTTTGTGGGCGATATTGTCAGCGTAAATTCAAAAATGCTTGAGGATTTGACCAAAGAGGATTATATTCCTGTGGTTGCTCCAATCGGTGTTGACGAAGAAGGCAACAGCTACAACATTAACGCAGATACGGTGGCAGGTGCAATAGCGGCATCCCTTGAGGCGGAAAAGTTAATTCTTCTTACCGATATAGAAGGAATAAAGGAGTCCGTAGACAGTGATGAAATAATCTACAAGATAGGCAAAAAGGAAATTAATCAGATGATTAATGATGAGAAGATTGTGGGCGGTATGATACCTAAGGTCAAGGGCGGAATAGAAGCCATTGACGCAGGGGTTAATACTGTGCATATAATCGACGGACGTATCCCCCATTGCTTGTTGCTTGAAATATTTACCGATAGCGGTATAGGAACAATGATTACAAAATAGGAAAGAGTATACTTGAGGAGCGGCTTAAATGCCGCTCCTTTTTATGTATTATATAGTGTACTGCCGAATATATTTATATTGGTGATAAAAATGATGAATTACATATGGGGCGGAATGATTTTATTGTCCTTTGCGGTTTCGCTTTTTACGGGCAGAGTTGAAGAAACTGCCGCCGCCGCAACAGCAGGAGCGGCATCTGCAATAGAGTCTTGCATATCTTTGTTGGGGATTATGTGTTTTTGGACAGGGCTTGCAAAAATCGGCGAGAAATCGGGTATTATCAATTTCTTTTCCCATTTGCTCAGACCTATAACAAAGCTGTTGTTTCCCAATGTTAAATCAGACAGTCCTGCAATGAGAGCCATTGTGATGAACATTGTTGCAAATCTGATGGGAATGGGAAATGCCGCAA
>CACYTW010000036.1 GCA_902777435.1 uncultured Ruminococcus sp.
AGGTGCTTTGTATGAAAAAGGTTACATTTAATACTGATGAAGAAGTTGTTAAGAATGTAAAAATTGGTCTTGAAAAGACAGGCGGTTACTGCCCTTGCAGACTTGAAAGAACAGAAGATAATAAATGTATGTGCAAAGAATTCCGTGAGCAGATTGCAGACCCCGATTTTGAGGGTTTTTGTCATTGTATGTTGTATTATAAATCAAAATAACAACACAAAGGAGATTATTATGGCAGAGGTTGTTGTAACAAAGAGTAATTTTGAAACAGAGGTATTAAAATCTGACATTCCCGTGGTTGTTGACTTTTGGGCGACCTGGTGCGGTCCCTGCAGAATGTTGGGACCTGTTCTTGCTGATATTGCGGAGCAGTACGAAGGCAAAGTTAAGGTTGCCAAAGTGAACGTAGACGAGGAACCTGAGCTCGCTATGAAGTTTAATGTTGTGAGTATTCCTATGCTTTTGTATTTCAAAGATGGTGAAATATTAAACAAATCAATAGGATATGCACCAAAGGAAGAAATAGAGGCTATGTTTGTTTAGAAAGACAAAGACACACCGTATAATGAAATGCGGTGTGCTTTTGTAATTTACGGATTATGTGTTTGTATATCATAGTTGCCGATTTTTCGCAAATGGGACGATGTGGGCATCGTCCCCTACGATATGCAAGGGAGCCTATTATAAATCCGAAATAATTTTTCCCTTTGGGTTTTGGGCAATTATTCAATAAAATTATTTTGGATTTATAATTTATACTCTATTTTACGTTTTACAAACGGCTAATAAATATACTTACAAAGGAGAAGATAAAAGATGTATGTTGCAAATTCAGACAGATACAATAAAATGAAGTTTGCGTTTAGCGGCAAAAGCGGTTTGCAGATACCGAAAGTTAGCTTAGGTCTATGGCATAACTTTGGTTCTGTTGATGTTTATGACAATATGCGTGATATGTGTTTTACGGCATTTGATAATGGTATTACGCATTTTGATATTGCCAACAACTACGGTCCCGTACCGGGAAGTGCGGAAACAAATTTTGGTCGAATATTAAAAAATGACCTGTCTGCCTATCGTGACCAACTGATTATCAGTACAAAGGCAGGTTATGATATGTGGGAAGGTCCTTATGGCAGCGGCGGCAGCAGAAAATATCTTATTTCAAGTCTTGATGCCAGCCTTAAGAGATTGGGACTTGACTATGTTGATATATTTTACCACCACAGGATGACACCCGAAACACCTCTTGAAGAATCAATGCTTGCTCTTTCCCAAATTGTTAAAAGCGGAAAGGCTTTATATATCGGAATTTCAAATTACGACGGCGAGAATATGAAAAAGGCATCGGATATTCTAAAGGAGCTGAATGTGCCGTTTATCATAAATCAAAACAGATATAATATTTTTGACAGACAGATAGAGAGCAATGGCCTTTTAAAGGCGGCTGAGAGCGAGGGCAAGGGCGTAATATGCTTCAGCCCTCTTGACCAAGGCAAATTGACGGACAGATATTTAGACGGAATTCCTGCAGGCAGCAGAGCATCTAAAAATCATTTTTTAAAGACAAGTCAAATCACTCCTGAATTGATAGCTAAAATAAAAGATTTAAGATATATAGCCGCAAATAGGGGACAAAGCCTTGCACAAATGGCACTGTCGTGGGTGTTAAAGGATACGGCTGTGACAAGTGTGTTGATTGGTGCATCTTCGTCAGAGCAAATTCTTGACGACTTAAAGTGTATTGATAACACCGAGTTTTCGGCTGAAGAATTAAAAATGATTGACGATATAGTTTTATAGTATGTGATATACTTAAAAGGGCTGTGGCATTAAGGATATTATCTTTAGTGCCACAGCCTTTTATTGTTCAACTATTTCAAAATGCCCGTCTTCCATATGAAGATGCGTGTCGCATATTGAAAGAACGGCGTTTTTATGTGATATAAATAATATTGTCTTTGTGTTAAGCTTCTTGATATTAGTAAGCAAATCCTCTTCGGTTTGGGCATCAAGTGCAGAGGTACATTCATCGAGCATAAGAATAGGTGCGTTGCAGCATAAGGCTCTTGCCACCGCAATTCTCTGTATCTGACCTTCCGACAAACCCAAGCCGTGCTCGCCGATTTTTGTGTCAAAGCCGTCCGGCAGAGAGGTGATAAAATCGTATATACAAGCCGTTTTTGCGGCAGAAATCATTGCCTCTTCAGATAGATTTTTATTGCCGAAGGTTATGTTTTCCCTCAGACTTCCCGAGATTAACAGATTGCCCTGTGGCACATACGCAAACAGCGAACGTGTTGAGGCGGCTAAATCAATGGGTGATGCATCTGTTTTTACAAAAAGTTTTCCCGATGTGGGAGAGTACAGACCAAGCATCAGCTTAAATAATGTTGATTTTCCTGTTCCCGAAAGTCCTGTTATAGCAACACAATCTCCTTTTTTAATAGAAAATGTTGTGTTGGATATGATTGACTTTTTGCTGTATCCGAAGTTCAAGCCTTCGGCACATATATGTGTCATATTTTTATATACTGAATTTGCGTCAAAGTCGAAAGCGGATATTTCATCAGGAATGTCCTCAAGCTCGGCTAAACGCTCAGCCGATGCCATAGCACTGTATAATTGTGTTATCAAAGATGATGCATTAAAAAATGGTGATGATATCTGAGATACTATCTGCATAAACGCCATCAATGTGCCGTAGTCCATTGACTTGTTTGCAATCATAAAGGCTCCCCAACAGAGAGTTGCGTAATATACAAATCTGTATATAAGGGTTGCACCTCCGCCTGCAATATTACCTACGTGATTGCGCAGAATTTGCAGGTCGTATATTTTTTGAAGATAGCTGTCAAGTTTTTCAAGGAGCGGTCCGCTGTTTGAAAATGTTTTTACAACCACCATATTCTCGGTACATTCCTGAGTAAAGCCTCGCATTACTCCCGTTGCCTCTCGGGTTCTTCTGTGAATTTTTTTGTAAAAGGGTTTAAGGCAAAATGCGCATAAAACTATAAACAATCCCACAAACAGAATAAAAACGGCATAGCGTTTACTGAAGGATAAGATTAATATAAACCCTGCAACAGCTTTTGCCACAATAGATATTGCCTCAGGTACAAATGAGGTTATACCTGATATTACTATATCAATATCGCCTGTAAATCTGTTTAAAATTTCACCCGAATGCATATCGGAAAGCTTTGAATATTCTTTTTTTGTTATTGTTTCAAAAAAGCTGTGTCGCATATCTTTTTCCAACCTGCCCTCTATTACGGCACGCAGGTGGGAGTTCAAAATCATAATACCAACTGTTACAATAACAAAGATGAGCAAGGCAACGGCGTACCTTATTATATCGCCCTTTGCATCAGCCAATGAGGCGGAATTTACTGCCGAATTTATTATAGCCTTGGAAAGAAGTGCAGGCACAATATAACTTACAGATACCAGCATACTTAAAAACGTCAATAATATTATAAGACCCATTTGTTTTTTCGATTTATTTAAAAGCCACATAACAGAATTTTTTTGTTTTTTCTTCATTAGCCCGCCTCCTCATCAGTATTATACCATTTTGCAGACACACCGTCAAGCAATGTGAGAAAAAATGATGTAAAAGTGGTTCTAATTCGGGACAAAGTGTCATAACAATATTCTATAAGTAATATAGGGTGAAAGTACAAATCACGGTTCGGGTTTATACTATCACCCTAAGCGAAAGGGTGAAAGGTATGGATAAACAAAGGATAGCAGAGGTTTTGCACTATCTTCCGCAGAGTATAGGCGACTTGCTGAACAGGCTTATGTCGGATGAATGGATAGAAATTGAAGAAATAAGATTGAGATGTAATGCACCGCTGACGGTAGGGGTGTGGGGAGAGAGCTGTTTTATAACTAACACAGGAGGAATAACAAATTATGAGAGTGATGCTTATAAGGTTACGTCAGAGGAAGTCGGTACGGCGTTCCGAAAAATCTGTGAAAACTCAGTTTACGCACATATGGAAGAAATTAGAAGAGGTTATATTACGATTAAGGGAGGTCACAGAGTCGGTATTTGCGGAAAAGCCGTCTGCGAGGAAGGAAGAATAAAAATGTTTAAAGAGATAAGCTCTTTAAATTTTAGAATTGCACATCAAATTATCGGACTTGCTGACGGAATAATCGACACAATAATAAACGGAAGTGAGGTAAACAGTACATTGATTATCTCTCCGCCACAGATGGGTAAGACAACTCTTTTGAGAGATATTCTCCGTCAGGTGTCCGATAAGGGCTTTAAATGCGGAGCGGCAGACGACAGAGGTGAGCTTGCGGCTATGTATCAGGGTATGCCCACAAATATGGTAGGTGCTCAAACTGATATAATTGACGGAGCACCAAAGGCTGAGGCAGTAGAAATGATGCTGAGAACAATGTCGCCGAAGGTGATTTTCAGCGATGAGATAGCCTCTGATGCTGATGTTGCCGCTCTCAGAGTGGCGGCAGGAACAGGAGTTAAAATTATTGCAACGACTCACGGTGATTGTGTGGAGGAAGTTATGTCAAGAAAGTTTTTAAAGCCCGTCTTTGAGGATAAAATATTTTCTCAGGCAATCTTGCTCCGCAGAGATTTTTCCACCCCTGAGTCCGTTACATATACAAAGGCGGTTAAGCTGTGAACTATTCTGTAAAGCTCCTTGCCGCCGTAATGGTCATATTCGGCGGCGGATATGCAGGCGTTCTCTTGTCCTCCGCTTTTTCAACGCGGGTCAGACAGCTTAAGCAGTTGAGCAACGGGATTTCTCAAATCGGTTTTAACATTAATTTTCTGCATATGAATGTTGCGGACTCTATGAGATGTGCATCAGGACTTGTCAAAGGAACAATAAACAAAATCTTTATGTGTGTGGCAGAGGACATATCTTCAAACGGAATAAAACCGTCGGTCGCCTTTGACAGAGCAATGCGCAGATACGGCGACGACTTATGTCTGACTTCTGCCGACAGAGAGATTATCAAGGAGTTTGCCGACAACCTCGGTATAGGTGACGCTGAAAGCGAAATGAACAACATCAAGGCGGCAGCAGCAAAGTTACACCTTGCCGAAACCGAGGCAGAGTCCGAGCGTGACCAAAAGGGCAGGCTATGGAGGGGCATTGGAATATTAGGCGGAGTGTTTGCGGTCATACTTTTGTTTTAGGCGGAATGGAGATTAATATGGATGGAGTAGATTTGATTTTCAAGGTTGCCGCTATCGGTATTTTGGTTGCTGTTTTAAATGTTTTGCTGATGCGTGCAGGGCGTGAGGAACAAGCATTGATGACAACTATTGCAGGGTTGGTTACGGTTTTGCTTGTAATCGTCAAGGAGATAAGCGGTTTGTTTGATACGATAAAATCGTTATTTGGACTTTAAATATGCTGATATTTAAGATAATCGGAATAGGACTGACGGGAGCAATACTTTCATTGATTGTAAGGCAGTACAAACCTGAGCTTGCTGTTGCAATACCTATTCTTGTGGCGGTAAGCATCATAGGTATTTGTGCCCCGTATATAGAAACAGTTATTGCTATGATTGAAAATATGGCTGACAGCACAGGCATAGAGATGAGCCAAGTGAGAATAGTAATAAAGATTATCGGTGTGGCTTATATATGCCAATTTGCGTCAGATATATGCAGGGATATAGGCGAAAGCTCTGTGTCAAGCAAAATCGAGCTTGGCGGCAAGGTGGTTATCATTACTCTTTCTGTGCCGATAATATACAATCTCTTAGAGCTTGTAAGCAGAATAGTGAACCTTTAGAAAAATACGGAGTTATACATATGAAACAAAAGCTGATTGTGCATATCATTATATTGCTTTTTACCCTGATGTATAGTGCGGAGGTTGCGGCAGAGAAAACTTCGGCGGATAGAGAAGATGTTTACTCGGTTCTTGATGATTACGCCGCATTTTATGGAGAGATTTTTGAAGACGGAATTGATGAAATAGATGACGGCAATTCCTTTTTAAATATGTTGCCTGAGTTCAAGGCTTCCGATATACTAAAGGGTTTTAACAACGGCGAGGTGGCGTTCACACCCAAACAGTTGTTAGAATACTTTTTAAGGCTTTTGCTTGGCGAGATATACTCGGCGGCAAAGCTGATGGCGGTAATACTTGCAATGGCGGTGCTGAGTTCGTATTTAAGCGGTTTAAAATCGGGATTTGGTGAAAACTCTGTATCTACCGCCGCCTTTTACGTCTGCTATATAGTAACCGCAGGAATAGCGGCAACTGTTTTTTATGATACGGCAAACTGTGCCGCAGACGCCGTAGAGAATGTCGCACTGTTTATGAAGATAATTGTGCCCTCGGTAATGGTACTGTTAATGACAAGCGGAGCTACAATATCGGCAACCGTTTTAGAGCCGACAATGCTCGCAATTGTAGAAATCGTTGTACCTATTGTGCAATATATTTTTATTCCCGCGGTTATGATTTCTACCGCATTAAATATAGTAAACGGTATGTCGGATAAGTTCAAAACAGACAGAATGGTTAAGCTGTTGAACAGCGTTGTCAAGTGGGGATTGTCTGTTATGCTGACAATTTTTGTAAGTCTTGCAGGGCTTAAAAGCATAGCCTCGGCAGGTGCCGACGGACTTACTATCAAGCTGAGCAAGTTTGCAGCCTCTAATCTTGTGCCTATGGTTGGCGGTATCTTAGCTGAGTCGGTTGAAACGGTAATGAATTGCAGCGTTGTAATCAAAAATTCCGTAGGAATATTGGGGATAATATGCTTGGTATTGATTGCCCTGAGACCTGTTTTAAAGCTTGGTGCAATATTAATCTTGTTCCGCTTGACCGCCGCCGTTGCAGAGCCTGTGTCAGAGCCTAAACTGATAAATTGTATATCAAGGCTTGCGGACTCCGTTGCGGTGCTGTTTTCCATAGTGGTGGCTGTCACAGTGATGTTTATAATCGTTGTAACAATACTTATAAATGCAGGAAACAGTGCCGTTATGTTCGGCGGATAGGTGAGGTGGATATGGCAGAATTTTTAAGAGAATGGACAATGACTCTTGCCGGCATTATTGTGTTTGGCTCTCTGTGTGAGATGATTTTGCCCGGCGGTGTATACAAAAAATATATACATTTGGCAATAGGTCTTATGCTGTGCCTTGCTGTTCTGTCACCTTTGGCGAGCAAAAAGACGGAGGTTGATACAAGCTTTATGGAGCCTGAAACATACGCAATGCTTGACGTGCCTGAGGAAACACAAAGAAACGAAGTTTTAAGGATATACAAGGATAATCTTTGTAAGAATATGACCGAAGAGGTAAAGAAATATTCTGATTTGGAATTTGACATCAAGTGTGATGTCAGCGAAGACGAGGATAGCTTTGGGGTAATAAAAAATGTATGGATAACAGTTGATGCAGACAGAGGCGAGAGACTTGATAACAGGTGTGTGGAAGCCTTGAAGAATATATATGGAATAGATGATGGGTGCATCAGCATAAAGTATTTAGGGTGAGAGTGCAAATCACGGTTAGGGTTTGTAGGGTAACGACGATAAGTGGGGCGATTTCCGTAATGAGTTTTAGGGATATGCTTAGTAAAAGAGAAATTTCTGAAGATGGCTATGAGAAGAAAAAGCCAAACAAAGCTTTAATCATAGTGATAATTCTGGCAGTAGTTATTCTGGCTCTCAGCAGTTTTTTTGAAGCGGACAACACGCCTTCAAAAGAGAATACCAATGACGCTGATGCTGTCGAAAAGTTCGCAAGAGAGCAGGAACACAGACTTGAAATGATTTTGAAAAAGATTAACGGAGCAGGAGATGTTTCGGTTTTTATAAGCGTTGACAACGGAGGTGAAAAGGTTTTAGCACGTGACAATAAAAACAAAGTTTCAGAGGAGTCAAACGGCTCTGAATTATCAAAAAACGAGGAGTACGAAAGCCAAATTGTCAAAGGTGGAAAAGGCTCAGGCGAGGAACCTTATGTGGTAGAAGAAAGAACACCTGAGATATCGGGAGTTTTAGTCGTGGCAGAGGGTGCCTCCAGCGAAAAAGTCAGGCTTGAAATCTATGATGCGGTCAAGGCTGTATTCGGAATTGCACCGCACAGAATTAAAATTACATATTAATTTTGAAGGGGTATGTGAATTATGAGCAAACAAAATAAAAATTTTCAGTTTAAAGGAAAGCAGATTTTGTTGTTAGGGCTTGTGGCCCTTGTCATTACTGCAGGTTATTACAGATGGAATATAGAAAAGGAACAGTTGTCGTTAGCGGTTCCTGCCGCCAATGAAATGACTGATGGGGCAGTAAGCGACGGCGAAAATCAAGAACAAAACGACAATAACGGACAGGAGAACGAAAATTCTTCCACCGACGAGATAACAAAGCTTAAACAGACGCGTGATACTTCAAGAAGTCAATCCACAGAGGAGTGGACAAAAATAACAAAAAGCAATGATGCATCGGCTGAAAATAAAAAGGATGCCGAAAAAAAGATTGCCGCAGAGGCTGACCACGCAGACAAGGAGAGAAAAATAGAAACTCAGGTCAAAGCAAAGGGATATGCGGATTGCATCGCCTATGTTGACGAAAACGGTGTGTCGGTAACAGTTCAAGGCGGCGAGGTAAACGGCGAGAAAGTCGCTCAAATTAAAGATATTATTGTTTCGGTGACAAATGTTCCCGTTAAAAATATAAAGATAAATGCTTTGTAAAACAAAAAATGCATTCCAAAGATAAAGGCTTTGGAGTGCATTTTTAATTATTTGAATAAAATTGTTGTAATATAAAATTTTATGTGTTATAATAGCTTTACAAAAGCTATTTGAACATAACACTCCGCATCGGCAAGCTCAGCTTCGTTGCAGAGGAATGAAAATCCTTTGGATTTTCTATTGATATGTTATAATAACCTTACGGCATAAGCAAAATCAAAGATTTTGATGCCTGAAAGAACATTTGAACATAACACTCCGCAACACCTATGGTGTGCTGCGTTGCAAATGAAGAATGAATATTGAATAATTAATAATTATTGTAAATTTTCGCTGATTAGCGAAAAATATCCTGAATTATTCATCATTCATTATTAATTATTAATTTGTATATTGGGTATTCATTATCCAATATACATCACTAGGGAGCTTAATTACAAAATATAAATTTAAATACGTAAATAACTTTATATAAAGGAGATGTTTATATGGATAAAACAGTAAACCCTGAAACTTTTAAGGACAACGGAACAGTTAATATTTCTGACGAGGTAGTTGCTGTTATGGCATCATTGGCGGCAACAGGAGTTAAGGGCGTTGCAGGTATGTCCGGCGGTGTAGCAGGCGGCTTTGCGGAACTTCTCGGAAAGAAGAGCCTTTCAAAAGGCGTTAAAATTGTTAAGGATGCCGATAAGGTTGCCCTTGACTTGTCAATCGTTGTAGAGTATGGCTCTAATATACCTGATGTTGCATGGGAGGTTCAGGATAAGGTCAAGACAGAAATAGAAACAATGGCAGGCATCAATGTAGAAAGCGTAAATGTATCTGTGGACGGAATAAATGTTCCCGCAGACGAGGTAAAGCAGGACGTTGCTGCCGAAAAAAATGAAAGCGTTGAAGTTACAGAGGAATAGGACAGGTAATATGAACAGAAGACAAGCAAGAAAGCAGGCGTTTTTATTACTTTTTCAGTATAAATTCCAGCCTGACGATATGGAACTTTTATTAGAGAGATTTTTTGAGGAAAATAATGCCGCTGACCAGCGTAGTTATATTGAAGACGTTGTTAAGGGCGTTATCTCTAAAAAAGAGGAAATAGATAATGTCATAAACGAATTTTCAAAGGATTGGGATGTTGACAGACTTTCATCTGTCAGCCTTGCTGTTTTGCGTCTTGGTGTATATGAGATGATGTATGTTGACGATATTCCGTCAGTCGTTTCGGTAAATGAGGCTGTTGCCCTTGCCAAAGAATTTGAAGGTGAGGAGGCGGCTCCGTTTATTAACGGAATAATGGGCAAAATTAAGGAGAAATTCAACTGATTATGATTGAGGAAAGAAAGGCTTTATCTGTTACTCAGGTTAATTTATATGTAAAAGATGTAATAGCGAGAGATGATATACTCTGCGATATCCTTGTCAAGGGTGAGCTTTCAAACTTTAAAGCTCATTCTTCAGGTCATATGTATATGTCTTTAAAGGATGACAGTGGAGTTATCCGTGCTGTTATGTTTCGTTCCAGTGCGTCAAAATTGAATTTTAAACCGCAGAACGGCACAAAAGTTATTGCACACGGCAGAATTGGCGTATATGAACGTGACGGTCAATATCAATTATATATAGACGATATGCAACAGGACGGACAAGGCGATTTGTATGCCGCCTTTGAACAGCTTAAGATAAAGCTTGCGGCAGAGGGGCTTTTTGACCCGATACATAAAAAGCCTTTACCCAAATATCCTAAGAAAGTCGGCGTTGTTACCGCTCCGACGGGAGCGGCTATCCGCGATATAATCAACGTGCTTACAAGACGTTTTTCCTATTCGGATATCGTGTTATATCCCGTTTTGGTTCAGGGCGAAAATTCAGCCGCAAGCATTGTAGAGGCGATAGAGTATTTTAACAGATCCAAGATAGCAGATGTGTTGATTGTCGGCAGAGGCGGCGGCTCCATAGAGGATTTGTGGTCATTTAATGAGGAGATTGTTGCCCGTGCCATTTATAACAGTGAGATACCAATAGTATCAGCGGTAGGACACGAGATAGATTTTACTATATCGGACTTTGTTGCCGATTTGCGTGCACCTACACCATCTGCTGCGGCAGAGCTTGTTGTTCCCTCGCAGATTGAACTTGCCGAAAAATTTAACAATGTCTATAAAATGATGTATAGGCAGGCATTGAGGATTATAGAAAACCGAAGATTACAGATTGAAAAGTGCAAGGACAGAGCGGTATTTAAAAACCCGTTGCGTAATATCGACAGCGACAGACAGTATCTTGACAACCTTTCCCATATGTTTGAAACAGCGTGTAAAACGGCAGTTGCCGCAAAACGTCAAAAGGTAGCGGAAAACGCCGCAAAGCTTGATGCACTAAGTCCTTTGGGAACTCTCGGCAGAGGTTATGCCTTTGCTAAAGATTCTTCAGGGGCGGTTATCAGGTCTGTATCTCAGGTGAGTGCAGGTGACAAGGTTACCGTAAGGGTATCGGACGGCGATTTTAAAGCAGAAGTTATTGATTAATAAAGGTGAATGTAATGAGTGATAAAAACAGTTTTGAAAAGAATTTGAGTGAACTTGAACAGGTTGTTAAGGCTCTTGAAGATAACGAGGTCAGCCTCGATAAAATGATTGAGCTTTTCGAAAAAGGTGTAGGTCTTACTAAAGAATGTACCAACGCATTAAATGCGGCAGAACAGAAAATCACAATTTTAATGAAAAACCGTGATAATGGTGAAATGGCAGAACAACCATTTAGTGCTGAATAGCAGAGGTGTGACTATGGACTTTAATGAACAATATGATATATATTTAAAAGCGGTTGAAAAAGAGATAGAAGAATATTTCAAACCTCTTAATATTCCGCAGAAAAATGTGCTTGATGCTATAAAATATGCGATTACCGCAGGTGGCAAGAGGCTCAGACCCGTACTTGTTCAGGCGGCGGCAGAGGTTTGCGGTGCAGATATGGAGGATGCGGCGTCCGTCGCTCTTGCGGTGGAATGTATACATAATTCCTCTCTGATACACGATGATTTGCCGTGTATGGACAATGATGATTTAAGACGCGGCAGACCTACCTGTCACAAGGCCTTCGGAGAGGATATAGCTCTTCTTGCAGGTGACGGACTTTTAAATTCGGCATTTGAGATTTTGTCTGACAAAAGCAGATACAGGTCAATCAGTTATGAGGCACTGTTAAAAATAGTCAGATGCTTATCTGCTGCCTCCGGAGTATTCGGAATGATGGGCGGTCAGGTTGTGGACCTTGAGTGCGAAAGACGTAATGACGTTACCTTGGAGGAGTTGTCATACATTCACGCCAACAAAACGGGTGCGTTAATTCGAGCGGCTGTAAAATGTGGTTGTCTGTGTGCCGACAATAATAAAGGCAATGAATATATAGACACATTGGATAATTTTGCAGAAAAGCTGGGACTCGCCTTCCAAATAAAAGATGATATATTAGACTTTGAGGGTGACGAGGCGGTTCTCGGCAAACCGATAGGCAGTGACGAGAAGAGCGGAAAGAGTACATATGTAACAATATTGGGGATGAATTCCGCAAAGGAATATCTTGACAAATGTACGCAAGAGGCAAAGGCTGCACTTGAGCCTTTGGGTAAAAAGGGCGAATTTTTTTCTTGTCTTGCTGAATATCTGTTAAAGAGAAATTATTAGGGGTAGGATGGATTTAATGTATTTTACACAATTAATTAATAATACAACACTTATAGTAGTAATTCTTTCGTGGGCATTGTCGTGCTTGATAAAGGGAATACTTGTATGTGTCAGAGACGGAAAAATTGATTGGACAAGATTTACGGGGTCGGGCGGTATGCCGTCATCACACTCGGCGATAGTGACATCTCTTGCCACTTCCGTTGCCATACGTGACGGATTGGGTTCTACCTCATTTGTGGTATGCTGTGCGTTGGCTTTTGTGGTTATGTATGATGCCTCAGGGGTTCGCCGTGCAGCAGGCAAGCAAGCATCGGTCATCAATATGATTATTGATGCATTAGAGGAGTCCTCGCCTGTCAAAAAAGAAGAAAAGTTAAAAGAATTGCTGGGACATAAGCCTGTTGAGGTTTTTGCAGGTGCCGTTCTTGGAATTATTATAGCTCTTACATATAATTTTATATTCGGTATGTGATTAAAAAAATATAATAGCTACCGATTTTTCACGGGACGATGTGGGCATCGTCCCCTACAATTTGCCGTTTCGCAGATAATTAAAATCAAATATCGTAGGGCAGGAGCTTGCTCCTGCCGGTAGTTTGATTTGCCATTTCGGTTGATTTTCGGCAAGAGCAAGCCCTTGCCCTACAAAATATCATTCAAAAAATATTTTTAATTTATAATTCATATATATGCAAGAAATTATTTCTTGTTGTATTTTGTCAAAAAAAGAATACGAAAACTTACAAAAATTTCCATAAAACACTTGCAAAACATAAAAAAGTGTGTTAGTATAATATTGCTACCAAATAATAAAGAAAAATATAGATATATAAGTTAATGTATTAACGTGGAGTTTGTTTTTTCCTCGGAAAAAATGCGTAATTTCCTTATCCACGTTTTTATAGTTAATTTTATTATCTATATTTAATGAATTATTATTTGTAGCAAAATAATAGGAGTTGCGTGTTTTTCGTGCGTGGCTCCGTTGCGAGGCCGCGCATTTTTTATTACAGATTAATAAAGGAGGAAAATAGTATGTCTGACGTTGAATACAGAAATGCTGTTATTAGTGCGGCCGAAATTGCCATTGAATTATCCAAAACCCTTGACGAATATCAGCAGGACCTGTTTGAAGAATACGGAAATATGTACGAGAAAATAGTACAATATGAAACATTGATAAAATAATACATAATTAAATTGCCGAGTGTCATTAGACGCTCGGCAAAAATTATAATAGTTACCGATTTTTCACGGGACGATGTGGGCATCGTCCCCTACAATTTACCGTTTCGCAGATAATTAAAATCAAATATCGTAGGGCAGGGGCTTGCTCCTGCCGGTAGTTTGATTTGCCGTTTCGATTGATTTTCGGCAAGAGCAAGCCCTTGCCCTACAAAATATCATTCAAAAAATATAAAAAATCATTAAAAACTATTGACATAAGTATAGTTTTGTGGTACAATAGTTTTCGTTAAATGATTTGCGGGAGTGGCTCAGTGGTAGAGCGTCACCTTGCCAAGGTGAACGTCGCGAGTTCGAATCTCGTCTTCCGCTCCATAACAAAACAGACACCTAAA
>CACYTW010000037.1 GCA_902777435.1 uncultured Ruminococcus sp.
AGAAAAAAAGTATCTTTAAAAGGGAGTTAAACACTCCTCTTTCTGACTATTATGAAACATTGTCAAGTGACTGCTATGCGTGCAAGCGTATGGAAAACAGAATGAATGGCTACATAGAAACATTCTTTTATCTGTGGAAAAGGGAGGAGGACTTCCGTTCTAAAGTGAGAAACAGCAAAGGCTTTTGCCTGGAGCATTTTACTATGCTGATAACCGAGGCACGTAAAAGAATGAACAATACGGACTTTCAAGAATTTGCCCGGGTTGTGGTTTCAATTCAAAAGCAAAATCTGTCAAGAATAGACGAGGAACTTGATTGGTTTATTCAAAAGTTTGACTATCGTTTTAAGGACGAGCCCTGGAAAAATTCAAAGGACTCTCTGGAGCGTGCCATTTTGAAAATTTCATCAACTGTATTGGAATAATAAACAGAAGAACAGGAGCGGCATAAAAACCGCTCCTGTTTTAGTCTTCAATTAGGTTAAGTGCAAGTTTTGCGTTATCTAACGCTTTTTCGGAAAACATATTTGATATATCGTGCAATGATGATGAAATTACACTGCGATTTTCGATAATTTCATCTATATATCTGCAAAGGGTGAGAGGGTTTGGGTCCTCTATGGGAACACGATAATGTTGATCCATATACTTCATAATAGATGTGATTTTAGGGTCGTACACCAATCCGATAACAGGTGTTTCGCATTTGGCGGCATATATAAGTGTATGGAGCCGCATACCTATCACAAATTCGGCATTTTTTATTATTCCCAATGCCTGTGCAGAGGATAGATTGTCGTTTATAACATATGACTTTGCCTTTGTATGATGTGCGATTTCATCAGTAACTTTACCATCGCGTGTAGGCTGCATTTTAATAAAAACAGTTTCTGTATCATATTTTTCTTTAATATAGTTGCACGCCTGTGAAATTTGCTTTGCAAAATCAGCGGGCATTGTCTTCCACGGGCGCATTGCCATAACACAATATTTGGAATTTTCGGGCAAGCCTGAGCGGCTCAATAGCTCATTAACCTCACTATCGTCAGCAGGGAATAAATTAAAGGCTGGGTCTGCCGTAACCTCTATGACGGGCTTTGTTATATTAAAGCGTTTCAATTCTTCAAGAGATGAAGGTTCACGCAGAGTTATCAAATCGACGTTATTCAACACCTTGTATATTGCATCGGAATTTACATCATTGCTCAATGGTCCTATGCCGTTGGCGTACAGCATAACCTTTTTCTTTAGTCTGATTGCCGTGTTTATTATAAAAAGGTAATACGCCAAAGATTTGTTTGATGTGACATTTTGTATCAGACTTCCGCCGCCGCTGATTAATAATTTTGTGCGGCGCATATGATATAGTATACTCAAAAAATTAACTCTGCTGATTGATTTTATGCCGTATATCTCAGCGGTCTTTTTCGGAGTGTTTGACAGAGCGACAATCCTGATATCGGGCCGCAATGTCTTAAGTTCGTGTACTACGGCGTATAGTATAGAGTCGTCACCGCTATTGCCAAAGCCGTAATAACCTGAGATAATAACGTCAGAGTCTGCACTCCTGTCTCTTAAGGGGTTTGGTATGAGATAATTATCTATGGAGGCAAATTCCTCCTCGGAAACTTCATTAATCAAGCTGTTTTTGATAACAGATATATACATCTTTATTGCATCATCTGCCATTGTTTTCATAGAGTAATGCTCCGCCACAATATCGTGTGAGAACTTTCCGAGGCTTTCAAGCTCCTCCCTCGGTGCGTTTAAAAGTCTGCGGATATCATCTGTCAGCTTTTCGGTTGTTGTTTGCTCGCAACCTCTGCAACAGAAGTTGGTATCATATGAGATTTGTAATTTATCTTGGTCAAAAATACCGATATAGCCTTCGTTGCCGGCGATGATAGACGGCTTTTTACACGCCATTGCCTCAAGTGCGGCTCTGCTGACACCTACAAAAATTTCGCCTGAGGCGGTGAATTTGTTAATGTCGGTTCTGCTGTCTGTTGTTATGATAAGGCGTTTGCGTAACCTTTGGTTTATTGCGTCAGCCTCAGCCTTTATGTTTTGATAATCGTTGCCGCCGCCGACAATAACTATTTCCAAATTATCAAATTCTTTGACAAGTTCTTCACTTGCCTCAATAAGCTTGTGTGCGGCAAGGCTTCTGTCCTCGTCCATTCGGCTTACATAGACAATGCGTCTTTTGTTTTCCTCCAATGAAAATTCAGACGCAACGTCAGAATAATCTGTATCGGGCGAAAATTTTTCCAAATCAATTCCGTTTATGGTTACACGAATATTATCGGGTTTAATTCCATAGTTATCAATAAGATATGCCTTTATATCGTCACTGACCGCAAGAGAGCGTTCTCCCCAATTTGTGAGCAGGTTATAGGGAAATCGTGTTGTAAATACCCAATGTGCTGTCGTAACAAAGCGAAAGTGATACCGCTTGTGTAGGACAGAACACAAAAAGGCAGGAATTCTCGCGTGGGCGTGGACTATATCAAATCTTTCTTTAAAGATAAGCTGTTTTAAAAGCTTGTATGCCTTCAGCATAGAAAAAGGATTTTTGCTGTGAAAAGGAATTTTCACGTGGGGGATACCGGCATCTTTAAGCTCTTTTTCATACGCACCGCCGTTTGAGGCAACCATAATGTCGATACCGCGTTTTTTCAAAGCCTTTGACAGTTCAATTATATGTGTTTCTGCACCGCCTATATCAAGCTGCATTGTTGTCATTAAAACGCGCATAATAATCTCCATTCCGCCGCCCTGCGTCGGCACAAATAGTAATTAAATTTCTCTTATCCGCAGGGCAAGGAATGATAAGAGATTATTAAGCCCATGTGCGTTTCCGACCAAAGGGAGGAAAATATCGCACGGGCAATTAAATCCGCCGGAGGCATAACGTGAAAGGAACTTTCACGTTAATTCTCCTTTTAGTTATGTTATATTTGTCGTTTGTAAAACGTGAAATTTCATAAAAGGATTGTACATACTACAAATTCAAAATAATTTTATTTAATAGTTGCCCTAAGCCCAAACAGTTGCCAAGCCCAACTGCGATGAAAAATTATTTTGAATTTTACAGAGAGCTTTCCGAATTTACAAACGTCTATAATTACACTGTATTATTATATATTTTACTCCACTTGTGAAAAACTGTCAAGAAAATAAAGAAAAAACTAATATTTTTATTGCAAATTATCAGATAATATGGTATTCTAAAGCTAATAAAATAAAAAGCGACAAGTGAAAGGATGATTTTTGTGAAACTTTCGGAGGTTAAGAAACTGTTGAATGCGGAAGTATATGCCGGCGAAGATATGCTTGATGTAGAGGTAAAGGAAGCCTGTGGAAGCGACTTAATGAGTGATGTTCTCGCTTTTGTAAAGGAACGTGCATTGTTGCTGACGGGATTGCAGAATTTACAGGTTTTGAGAACTGCTGAAATGATGGATATTGAGGCGGTGGTATTTGTCAGAGGAAAGGTGCCGAGTCAGGAAATTATTGATTTTGCAAAAGCACACGGTATGATTATAATGACAACCGAGCTTGCTATGTATGTGTCGTGCGGATTGTTATATTCAAACGGCTTGCAAAGCAGAAAGGCGGCGGTTAAGCTTGGCTGATGCAATTAAACTTCACTATGATGTAGACGGTCAGGATTTTACCTTGGCAGGTGCTACCTCAGCAAATGTCAAAAAGCGTCTGCGTCAGCTGGGACTTCCGCCTGAGGTAATACGCAGAGTTGCGATTGCTATGTATGAGGCGGAGATTAATATGGTTATACACGCAGACGGCGGCTATATAGATGTAGAGATTACGCCTGAGAAAATTCATATTATATTTGCGGACAAGGGACCCGGAATACCCGATATCGAAAAGGCTATGCAAGAGGGGTATTCAACTGCCTCCAACGAGATACGCGAGTTAGGTTTCGGCGCAGGAATGGGCTTGCCCAATATTAAAAGTAATTCTGACAGTATGAAGATAGACACAGTTATAGGTGAGGGAACGACGATAGATTTGGTTATTAACGTGAAATAAACATTGGCTGATTGCCAAACATATAATATTGATAGGAGGGGTACCAAGTGGCGAATGAAAAATATTGGCATTCGGTTATGCTTGAAAGGGATTTGTGCAAGGGCTGCACAAATTGTCTTAAACAGTGCCCGACTTATGCAATACGTATACAGCAGGGAAAGGCTAAAATTTTAAAGGAACGCTGTATTGATTGCGGAGAGTGTATTCGCGTTTGTCCGTACCACGCAAAAAAGGCGGCTACGGATAAATTTGATATGCTTGATAAATTTAAGTATAAAATAGCATTGGTTGCACCTGCGTTTTTGGGGCAGTTTACTAAGGCGGAGGATTGCAATACCATATTGACGGCATTGACGGATATAGGTTTTGACAGCGTTTTTGAGGTTGCTGTGGGGGCGCAGGAAATATCCCGAAAGACGAGAGAACTGCTAAAGGAGAACAAACTGCAAAAACCTGCGATTTCGTCAGCTTGTCCTGCTGTTTGCAAGCTGATAGCCGTGCGTTTTCCCGACTTAATTCAGAATATAATTCCACTTAAGTCGCCTATGGAGGTTTCTGCTGAGGCGGCAAGAATTGAGGCGGTAAACAAAACGGGATTAAAGCCTGAGGAAATAGGGATTTTCTTTATCAGTCCTTGTGCCGCAAAGGCGACGGCTGTTAAGGATGAGAGAATTGTTAAAAATTCGAATGTTGACGGCGTAATTTCCATAAAGGATACATATTTAAAGCTTGCCCAAAAAATTAGTATAATCAATGAGGTTAAAGATATTTCTCACGCGGGAAGTGTCGGTACTTTGTGGGCAACAAGCGGAGGAGAAGCACAAGCCACAGAGGCACCGAGATGTGTTGCGGTTGACGGAATACACAACGTAATAAAATTGCTTGAGGATATCGAGGACGGCAAACTGCCGAATACAGATTATGTAGAGGCTCTGGCTTGCCCCGGAGGCTGTGTGGGAGGACCGTTGACGGCAGAAAACAGCTTTGTTGCAAGAGCGAGAATTGAGAGAATTTGCAAAAATATGCCTTATGAATCGGGAAGTGTCGACAACAGTGTCGAGAGAATGTGGGACGGACCGCCTGCGTACAGCCCTGTTATGAAGTTGAATGATGACATTAATATTGCAATGCAGATGGCAATAAGAATAGAGGAAATAGTTGATAAGCTGCCAGGGTTGGATTGCGGCTCCTGCGGTTCGCCAAGCTGTCGGACCTTGGCTGAGGATATCGTCAGAGGTTATGCCAGCGAAGACGATTGTATATTTAAGCTGCGTGAGAAGTACAGCAAGCTTATGCGTGAAAATAATAGTGAAAATTAAAAATGGGAGTGTATCGGAATGAATGTTAGAGAACTTGCTGATAAATTGCAGCTTGTAAGCGCAACAGGTGACGGCGGCTACGAAAACGAAGTGACAGGCTGTTACATAGGTGACTTGCTCAGTCTTGCAATGGCGAGAGTTAAAGAGGGAACGGTGTGGATTACCATTCAGACAAACATAAATATTGCCGCAGTAGCCTCCCTTGGCGATGCCGCTTGTGTTATTATAGCCGATGGCTTTGAGCCTGACGAAAACACAGCTAAAAAGGCAGAGGCAGAGGGAATAACCATATTTTCAACCGAGATGTCTGCCTATGAAATCGCAAAAGGACTTGCGGAGTCGGGAATATGAAAATTTATTATGATTTGCACATACATTCGGCATTGTCACCCTGCGGTGATAATGATATGACGCCGAATAATATTGTCAATATGTCAATATTAAAAGGTCTTGACGCGATTGCCATAACTGACCATAACGCCTGCGGTAATGTCAGGGCGGCTATGAAGGTTGCAGAGGATAAGATTATCGTAATACCGGGTATGGAAATAGAAACGGCGGAGGAGGTTCATATGGTGAGCCTCTTCCCTGATATAGAGTCCGCCGAAGAAATGGAGCGGATAATACGCAAGAATAGTATTGCTGTGGAAAACAAGGTTGACATATTCGGAAATCAATATTATATGGACGAGAATGATGAAATTATCGGCGAGGAACCTAATCTATTGGTGACGGCAACAGGTCTTGACATATATTCGGTTGTAAATAACGTCAAAGACTTGGGAGGAGTTGTATATCCTGCCCATATCGACAGGTCAAGTTACAGTGTGCTGTCAAATTTAGGCTTTATTCCGCCTGATTTGAATTTCTCAACAGTTGAGATTACGGCAAAAAATCGCGCGGAAATGGAGTCTGAATATTCTGATTATAATGTAATAACAAGTTCTGATGCTCATTACCTGTGGGATATCTCGGAAAAAACATATGATTTGGACATTTCAGACAAAAACGTCGACAAAATTTTATCAAAATTGTCGGATAAAAAAATTTAAAATTTATAGATTTTTGAATTAACATATAGTATAATAGGTAAGAGATATATCGTGGCGGATAGATATAAGAAATTTGTATTTGTTAAGGATATATCTGCTCTTTTTATGTTTTAATATTTAATAATATAAACAGAAAAATTATATACTGCTTGTATTAGACAAGGCGGTATTGATTTCAATATTTACAGGAGGTTTGAAAAAATGAGTCAAAACACGATTCCGTTTAACGGAACACCTGAGCAGGAAGCTGCACTCAAGGCTGTAATCGAAAAGCACAAGGGAATGAAAGGAGCCACAATTCCTGTTCTTCACGAAGCTCAGAACATTTACGGTTACCTTCCGATTGAGGTACAGGAAATGATCTCAGAGGGGCTTAACGTTCCTTTGGCAGAGATATATGGTATTGTTACATTTTATGCTCAGTTCTCTCTTAACCCTAAGGGCAAGTATCAGATAGGTGTGTGCCTGGGAACTGCGTGCTATGTTAAAGGTTCGGGCGATATTCTTGAAAAGGTTAAAGAAATTCTCGGAATTGATGTCGGCGAATGTACACCTGACGGAAAGTTCTCTATTGATGCAACACGTTGTATCGGTGCTTGCGGATTGGCACCTGTTATGACAATCAATGATGAAGTTTACGGCAGACTTACAGTAGACGAGATTGAAGGCATACTTAAAAAGTATGAATAATAATGAAAGAGTTATCGTTACATATTCTTGATATTATGCAAAATTCCATTGTTGCAGGGGCTGACCTTGTTCAGCTCGACATAGTGGAGGATATAAAAAAAGATATTCTGATGTTTTCCGTCAAGGACAACGGCAAGGGAATGTCGGAGGAAATGGCAAAGGCTGTTATAGACCCCTTTGTTACCGGCAGAACAACGAGAAAGGTCGGTTTGGGAATACCTCTTCTTAAAAATGCTGCTGAGAACACGGGCGGAAAAATCGAACTGACCTCCAAGGAGGGGGTTGGGACCGAAATAACAGCATATTTCGGTTACAGTCACATTGACAGGCAGCCTCTCGGAAATGTTGCCGAAACAATGCTTGGGGTTATCACTTCATATGAGAATGTGAACTTTTTATTTTCCCACAAGGTAGACGACAAGGAATTTAAGTTTGACACACGAGAGATAAAAGAAATTCTCGGAGGTGTGTCGCTAACACAGCCTGAGGTTATTCTGTGGCTGAGTGATTTTCTGAAAGAAAATGAGTCGGAACTTTATTCATAATTTACCTAATTTTAAATAAAACAGCGAAAGGAGTTTGAAAGATATGAAAAGCTTAGCAGATCTTGAAGCAATAAGAAATCAAATGCTTGAAAAGGTTACTCTCAGAAAAGAGGGCGAAGACGAAATCCGTATAGTTGTCGGTATGGCTACTTGCGGTATTGCCGCAGGTGCACGCCCTGTTATGAATGCGTTTATGGAAGAGGTTGCAAAGCGTAAGCTTGCAAACGTAACTATTGCACAGACAGGATGTATCGGTATGTGCCGCCTTGAGCCTATCGTTGAGGTTTATAAACCCGGCGAGGAAAAGGTTACATATGTTAAAATGACGGCGGATAAGGCAGCAAAGGTTGTTGCAGAACATATTGTAAATGATAAGGTTGTTGCTGAATATACAATAGGTGCTAACGAATAATCAATGTTGTATTGATTAGGGTGATATAACAGAAAGGAATTGATATTAAATGGATATAGCCAGAAGTCACGTCCTCATTTGCGGCGGTACAGGTTGTACGTCTTCAAAAAGCGATCAGATTGCTGCAAAGATGGAGGCTAAAATCAAGGACGAAGGTCTTGATAAGGAAGTAAAAGTTGTGCAGACAGGCTGTTTTGGTCTTTGTGCACTCGGACCAATTATGGTAGTTTATCCCGAAGGTGCTTTTTACAGCAAGGTAACCGTTGACGATGTTGACGAAATCGTAGAAGAGCATCTGTTAAAGGGACGTATAGTAAAAAGACTTCTCTATGATGAAACAGTCACAGAGAATGAAGAAATTAAGAGTCTGAATGAGGTTAATTTCTATAAGAAACAAAAGAGAGTTGCTCTCCGTAACTGCGGTGTTATCGACCCTGAGAATATAGACGAGTATATCGCATTTGACGGATACAAGGCACTTGGTAAGGTTCTTACCGAAATGACACCTGAACAGGTTATAGAAACAATTAAGGCATCAGGACTCAGAGGCCGCGGCGGTGCAGGCTTCCCGACAGGTATGAAGTGGGATTTCACCGCAAAGGCGGAGGGCGACCAGAAGTATGTTGCGTGTAACGCCGACGAAGGTGACCCGGGTGCATTTATGGACAGAAGTGTGCTTGAGGGCGACCCCCACAGCGTTATTGAGGCAATGGCTATTGCCGCTTATGCAGTAGGTGCAAATCAGGGATTTATTTATATCCGTGCTGAGTATCCTATCGCAGTAGAAAGACTTAACATAGCTATCAAGCAGGCAAAAGAATATGGCTTGCTGGGTAACAATATATTCGGTACAGATTTCTCATTCGACTTAGAGCTTCGCCTTGGTGCAGGTGCTTTCGTATGCGGTGAGGAAACTGCACTTCTTACATCTATTGAAGGTAAACGTGGTGAGCCTCGTCCTCGTCCTCCGTTCCCTGCTGTTAAGGGCCTTTGGATGAAGCCGACCTTGCTCAACAACGTTGAAACATATGCTAACATCTGTCAGATTATTTTAAATGGTGCAGATTGGTTCAGCAGTATCGGTACCGAAAAGAGTAAGGGTACTAAGGTATTCGCTCTCGGCGGTAAGATTAACAATACAGGTCTTGTTGAAATTCCTATGGGTACAACCCTCCGTGAAATCGTTGAGGAAATCGGTGGCGGATGTCCTAACGGCAAAAAGTTTAAAGCTGCTCAGACAGGTGGTCCTTCAGGCGGTTGTATCCCTGCAAGTCTTATTGACACACCGATAGACTATGACTCACTTATTGCAATAGGTTCAATGATGGGTTCGGGCGGTCTTATCGTTATGGACGAAGACAACTGTATGGTTGACATTGCTAAGTTTTTCCTTGAATTTACCGTTGACGAATCCTGCGGTAAGTGTACTCCTTGCCGTATCGGTACAAAGCGTCTTTACGAAATTCTTGACAAGATTACAAAGGGTCAGGGAACAATGGAAGACCTTGACAAACTTGAAGAACTCAGTAACAGTATTAAAACAGGTTCTCTCTGCGGACTTGGTCAGAGTGCTCCTAACCCTGTTCTTTCAACACTCAGATATTTTAGAGATGAGTATGAGGCACACGTTAAGGAAAAGAGATGTCCTGCAGGCGTATGTAAAGACCTTCTCAGCTACTCGATTATTGCTGATAAGTGTAAGGGTTGTAGTGCTTGTTCAAGAAAATGTCCTGTTGGTGCTATCAGCGGTGAGATTAAGAGCCCATTTGTAATAGACTCAAATAAATGTATTAAGTGCGGAGCTTGTATGGATACTTGTAAGTTCGGTGCAATAGAGAAGAAATAAGGAAAGGGGAATGACTGATATGGAAAATGTTAATATTAAAATAAACGGACAGAGTATGAGTGTTCCTGCTGACTATACTATTCTTCAGGCGGCACGTGAAGCAGGTATAAATATACCTACACTTTGCTACTTAAAGGACGTAAGCCAGACAGGTTCTTGCAGAATGTGTGTTGTTGAGGTTAAGGGTGCAAGAAACCTTCAGGCTGCTTGTGTTTACCCTGTGTCTGAGGGCCTTGAGGTTATGACAAATACTGCAAAGGTTCGTGCTTCAAGAAAAACAACTCTCGAACTCTTGCTTTCAAATCACGACAGAAAATGTCTTACCTGTGTAAGAAATCGTAACTGTGAACTCCAGGCTCTCTCTGATGAACTTGGCGTTACAGATATCACTTATGAAGGATATCGTACAGAACACGAAATTGACGAGGTTTCTCCGTCAATTATCCGTGATAATAACAAATGTATTTTATGCCGTCGTTGTGTAAGTGCTTGTAAGAACATTCAAACAGTTGCAGTTATTGATGCTACCGAGCGTGGCTTTAATACAAAGATTTCATCACCATTTAACAAATCACTTGCTGAAGTACCATGCGTAAACTGCGGCCAGTGTATAGTTGCCTGTCCTGTTGGTGCTCTGCGTGAGAAGGACAATACGGATTTGGTATGGGATGCAATTGCTGATCCCGATAAGGTTGTTGTTATTCAGACTGCTCCTGCTGTTCGTGCGGCATTGGGCGAAGAGTTTGGTTTACCTATCGGCACTGCTGTTACAGGCAAGATGGTATCGGCTATCAAAGGTCTTGGCGTTGACTATGTATTTGATACAGATACAGGAGCCGACCTTACAATAATGGAAGAGGGAACCGAACTTCTTGAGAGAATTCAAAACGGCGGTAAGCTTCCTATGATTACATCTTGCAGCCCAGGTTGGATTAAGTTCTGTGAACATAACTTCCCTGACTTCATTGATAACCTTTCAAGCTGTAAGTCGCCTCACCAGATGTTTGGTGCTGTTCTTAAAACATATTGGGCTGAAAAGCAGGGTATTGATCCTAAGAACATTGTCAATGTATCTGTTATGCCTTGTGTAGCTAAAAAGTTTGAGTGTGGCAGAGATGAGATGGAAGTAAACGGCAACAGAGATGTTGATATTGTTATTTCCACACGTGAGCTTGCTCGTATGATTAAGCAATCAGGTTTACAGTTCAACGAACTTCCTGAGATTAAGTTTGATACCCCGTTTGAAGAAGCAAGCGGTGCAGGTGTTATATTTGGTGCCACAGGCGGTGTTATGGAGGCAGCTCTCCGTACAGTTGCCGATATTTTAACAGGCGAGGATCTTGAAAATATAGATTACCACCAGGTTAGAGGTATTGACGGCATCAAGGAGGCAACAGTTAAAATTGGTGACAAGGAAATCAGAGCCGCTATTGCTCACGGTCTTGGCAATGCAAGAAAGCTCCTTGACAGTATTCGTGAAGGAAAAGCGAACTATGACTTTATCGAAATAATGGCTTGTCCCGGAGGATGCGTAACAGGCGGAGGACAGCCTATCGTTCCTGCCCGTGTTCAGATGGTAACAAATGTTAAGTCTGAACGTGCAAAGGCTCTTTACAGTGAGGATGAAAAGTTGGCCATCCGTAAGAGTCACAAGAACCCTGATATAGTCAAATTGTATGACGAATATCTTGAAAAGCCGGGTAGCCATAAGGCACACGAGCTGTTGCATACACATTATACAGCAAGACCTAAGTTTTAATTGACTTAACTTTATATAATATGTAATAAAACAAATGGGACCTCGAAACAGGTCCCATTTGTTGCATATTGAGACTGCTTGACTCTATAATTCTAAAATATATTTACTTTATATTCTGTCAGCCACACATTTATCATATATAAATATGCCATTATCTGCGGAAAGTTCATCAACTGACCATACCAAGGACGAGTGAATATTGCCCCCTCGGTGTCGCACAGCTCTTGAACTTTTTTTCTGTTTATAATTTCCCAAATCGGTGCTTCTTTTGTTTTCAGCAGAGTATCCATATTCGCCTTCACGTGATTTATATACGCAGGATGATGGCTTTTTGGATACGGACTTTTCTTTCTTTCAATTATTTCATCGGGTAAAATTCCGCTAAAAGCAAGGCGTAATAGTCCCTTTTCACGTCCGTGATAAGCTTTTATTTCCCAAGGAATATTAAATGCATACTCCATAATTCTGTGGTCGCAGAACGGAACTCTGACTTCAAGCCCGTTATACATAGACATCCTGTCCTTGCGGTCCAACAGAGTTTGCATAAACCATTTAAGATTTAGCATTGTGACTTCTTTTATTCTGCTGTCTGTTTTATTCTCGTAACCTGTTTTCGGAGTATTTCTTATTGTGTCGGCATATCGGCTGTATACATATTCCGTCGGGTTTTTGATAAGAAGTGTATCCGATATCAAATCAGATTTGATTTTAGTATTTCCGCTCCAAGGGAAATCATCTGCAAACAGAACCTCAGGATTGGAGTACCACGGGTATCCGCCGAAAATTTCGTCTGCACATTCACCTGATAATGCGACGGTATGGGTTTTCTTCACTTCTCGGCAGAACAGCAAAAGTGAGGAGTCAACATCTGCCATCCCGGGTAAATCTCTTGCTAAGGTCGCATCATACAATGCATTTGCAACATCATCATTATCCAATATAACCTTTTTATGTGATGATTTTATGTTTGATTTCATTATATCTATATAATGGTCATCGCTATTTGGTTGAAAATAATTGGCCTTAAAATATTTTTCGTTGTCGGTGTAGTCTACGGAATACGTTGTAAGTACCTTGCCCTCAGCTCTGTACTTTTGCGATGCAACTGATGAGATTATGCTTGAGTCCAAACCTCCAGACAGGAAACAACAGAGAGGGACATCAGATACAAGCTGTCTGTTAATGGAGTCAAGCAAAAGACTTCGAATATGTTCAACTGTTTCTTCGGGAGATTCAGTATGCTCCTTTGCTGTTATGGACCAATATGTTTTGAGTTTAAGACCATCTGATGAAAAAAATCCGTATTCGCCCGGCTTTAATTCTTTAATATCATTAAATGCAGATGCACCCGGAGTTCGTCCAGGACCGATCAGTATTACCTCGGCAATACCATTTCTGTCGACGTGGGAACTTACATTTGGGTTTGCCAGCAGAGTCTTAATTTCGGAGCCGAATACAATGCCGCTGTCATATATATGGAAGAAAAATGGTTTAACACCTGCTCGGTCACGAGCGATAAAAAGGGTTTTAGCTTGTTTGTCGTATACGGCAAACGCGAAAATTCCGTTTAACTTATGTAAACAATCTTCTCCCCAATGAATATATGCTGTGAGCAAAACCTCTGTATCTGAATGTCCCGTGAACTTATATCCAAAGTTAATAAGTTCCTTGCGAATATCATCGGTGTTGTACAACTCGCCGTTATATACTATAATATATTCTCTGCCGTCTGCGGTTTTATACATTGGCTGTTTTCCGTTTTCGATATCCACAACCGCCAAACGACGATGAATAAGAACAACATTGTCGGATATATACATTCCGTTGTCATCCGGACCGCGTTTTGACAAAGTTTCGGACATTGAATAATATATCCTTTCGTTATTCTTTATATTATTTTTAAAATCAAGCCATCCGGCTATTCCGCACATAATTTATCATCCTTTCATATATAAAGCTCTATAATTATTCTATGCATAGAGTAATTATTGGTGATAGGATAAAAAATAGTATAAAAAACCGAAGAAAACTACAAGATATAGGAGTAAAATAAAAAAGATAAAAAAATATGAAAAAAAGTGTTGACAAAAAGGGGATAAGGTGATATACTATCTAAGCTGTCGAAAAAAAGTGTTGACAAAAAGGGGATAAGGTGATATACTATCTAAGCTGTCGAAAACGAGACAACACCGCAAAGACAAGCGCGAAAATAATTTAAAAAAGTTAAAAAAAGCACTTGACAAAAGCGAGGAAGTATGATATACTGACAAAGTTGTGTCGCTCAAGGGAAGCGAGCCTGGTCAAAAGTTTTTAAAAAAAGTTAAAAAAATACTTGACAAACTTAAGACAAGGTGATATAATGAATAAGCTGTCCTTGAGAGAGATAGCCCGCGAGAGCGGAAGTGATGTTTGAAAAGTAAACAGTAGAGAAGCGGTAATACAAAAAGTATTACGACGAATGCACAAGGTAAAAAGACCTTGTCAATTCTTTAAAAGTTTTAGCGAACTTTACAAAACGTTAGTATTCGATAAGAGCTAAGAAACGATCGAGTATATAAAAGCGAAAGCTTTAATATAGCAAATAATCGAGAGTTTGATCCTGGCTCAGGACGAACGCTGGCGGCGTGCCTAACACATGCAAGTCGAGCGAGAAATCAGTAACAGATTTCTTCGGAATGAAGTAACTGATGGAAAGCGGCGGACGGGTGAGTAACGCGTGAGTAACCTGCCTTCAAGAGGGGGACAACAGTTGGAAACGACTGCTAATACCGCATAACATTGCGATATCGCATGATAATGCAATCAAAGATTTATCGCTTGAAGATGGACTCGCGTCCGATTAGATAGTTGGTGAGGTAACGGCTCACCAAGTCGACGATCGGTAGCCGAACTGAGAGGTTGATCGGCCACATTGGGACTGAGACACGGCCCAGACTCCTACGGGAGGCAGCAGTGGGGGATATTGCGCAATGGGGGCAACCCTGACGCAGCAACGCCGCGTG
>CACYTW010000038.1 GCA_902777435.1 uncultured Ruminococcus sp.
CGTTCAAAAGTAGATAATTTATCTGCCATAGCCGTTACACCTCCTTCCGAAATTTATTCTAACACCTAATGTCACAAGCTCATTGTAACTTTCAAAAAATAATTTCATAATTTCGCTCCTTTGTGTAAATTTTGTTAGATTTGCACAAAGAGCAATGGCGGTGCACGGATATATTTAATAAGGAACTTAAAACAAAAACAGCCAAACTTGCCCGTATAATAACAGGTAAATTTGGCTGTACGGTATTTGCACTTGAATGGTTGACCTCCATAATCATCTGAATTATCAGTATTGCGTTTTACAGAGGTGTGTTTTTTTCGTTTCCCCTTGCGGATATGTCCAAAACAGTTGCGTTTCACAGTGTATCACGCTCCAACCGCACGGCATATCCGTAACATTTATCTAATTTGTCTATGTTGGGCAGATATGCCACGCCAAATTACTAATGAAAAAACAAATAAAGACAACTCTGCCGATTCGATTTCTATTACCATAAATAAAATCTTCCTTTCGTAATTTTAAACTAAAAAAGCCGCTCACATAAAGGTTATAACCTTCATGTTGAGCAGCTTTTGCAACCGTTTTGCCCTCACCTTTGAAGGCTTATATGTTTATTATATATAATCATAATAAATTTCCACTTTTATATAATCAAATATAATAATATGTATAGAAATTGTCGTAGCACTTTCATCATATTTATTATACTGGGGTTATTAAGTTCAATTTAAAAGCATTATCCCTGTTTAGCATTTAACGCAGAAAGATTATTATAAACAATCTTTAATTCTGCTTGTTTACTTCTTATTTCTTTCCCAAAATTATCACAGACCTTACGCAAAAGGCTGCTTAATTCATCAATATCGGATATGTATTTTTCTATGCGTTCCTGCTCCTGTCTTATCTTATCTTCGTTTTCCTCTTTTTTCTGTTTAAACTCAAGTTCTGTCTTATTTTTTAAATCATTTGCAAAACGTTTTGCCTCAAGCATAACATCAGCTAATTCATTTTGACCTTTCTCATAGTCAAATTTATCCGCAGATGCTTCATCAAGCCGGATTTTGAGTTCATCAATTTGTTCGCTGAGCTTTGACTTATCGGACAAATGTGTTTCGATTTCCTTGGAAAGATCGTTTATTTTCTCAAGGAGTTCATCCTGCTTTGCATTTGACTCATTTATTTTATCTTCATAAAGCTCACATTTTTTCTTTAATTCTTCATTTTCAAGAACAAATTTATTTGTTCTTGCCGTCAATTCGCCGTTAAGTGCTTCAATATACTCTTGTACACTGCTTTGTGTGTACCCGAATAAGCCCTTTTTTAAACTTACATTTTCCATAGGTATGACCTCCAAAATACTTATTTTTCCCTTAATTTATTTATAATCGTAACAATCGCTGTTCTGTTTACTATCAAGTTAAAAGTAATTACTGCGAGAATGACAATTATGCTTATTATAACTGCATATACCGCCCATAAAAATAGATTATCGGCAGAGATACTGATTATATTGCTCAACACATATATTAGTCCTACGCTAAAACCAATATAAAGAGCTATGTCTTTAATAAACAATTTCAGTTTTCGATGAAGAATATTTTTTGACAGATACCAAGCCATATATGCAGTTCTCGCTGCCATTGCAATAGCAGTTCCAAGGGCAACACCAATTAGACCGTAGCAGTTTACCACTATAATTGAGATACTCACATTGAGGATAACTTCAATGTATGCACCAACTTTTGTTTGTCTGTAATGTCCGGCGGCATTTATTACACTGTTGTACGGTATTCTTACGCAATAAAACCACTGTGCCGCAATCATCACATATGCAAATGCAGGGCGGATATAGTTGACATCCGTAATTCCTTTTGTATAAATACTTACAAAAGGAATTATCAAAACCGCTTCTGCAATACAAACAAATGTGGCAGCCGCAGCATTTACTATCTGATATAACTCAAACGACGACAACAGTGTATCCTTTTCGTCTTTTGCAATAAGGTTTCCGAGTGCTGCCGAAATACTTTCCGAAATACTTAAAAAAAAGTTTTCTATGGCATAGATAATAGCATTATACACAGAATATACCGACACTTCTTTTGTTCCGCTGAATATTGAAAGCAATACAATATCTGTATTCACATGAATAAAGAAAGCAAGATGATGTATCACTCCGTCACTCTTTCGTGGTAAAACTCTGTTCTTGTCATATACAGTCTTGCTTATATTGTAATGTTTACCTACATAAGCCCGAAATACAACAGGATTTATCAAAAATACCAAGGCACTGATTGCTTTAACAGTATGTATTCCGGCACCTAATTTAATTACTACAACACATACTACTGCATTTAATACAAGTGTGATGCTTTGTATGCCTTGTATTATTCGTATTTTTTGGTCTGCACGAAGTAACAATCGGTGTGCAAGGGCAAAATAGTAGGAAAAATAATAGTTTGCACCGAGTATAATAACCATCGAGCATACATACCAAAAATCAAAATCTGTTTTAATTACTGCTTTTGCACCGACAGCAAGTAACACTACCAGTCCGACATATGCAAAAGAAATTTTATTGAAAAACTTTTTTGCATTATTAAAAATATCGGATACAGCCTCACGGTCACTGTCCGCAATTGGTTTATAAAACGAAGCTGTTATAAGACCGCCTATTCCGAATTCCATAATCATTGTATATGTCAGCAGTTGGCTTATTGATTGCAGCATACCGTTCACATCTGAGCCAAAGTAGAGAAGTATATACCTTGGAAGAATAAGTGAACATATGGCAGCAGTTAATTGGTATAAGACAGCTACCGCAATATTAGCCTGTGTTTGTTTTCTTATACCGGCTTCACTGTTATTATGTTTACGCAGTAGGTCTTTCATTTCTTTTTTTCCTTTAATAATAAAATTTTTCCTTTAAAATAAAACTGCAAATATAATAAATATATACATTTGATGCGTAAAAGAAATATTTTATACTTTACTTGCTTGCTTATGTTTTCATACCGTATAGTTTTTAAAACCTCCTGAAATCTCGGCTGTGATATATATTCCTTTAGGTTTTTTACTTTCTCACGCAATGTTTTATTTTTATTATAAAGCAGCTCGTTTCGTATACTGAACACCAGCTGCAGTGCTGCATAACAATTTATCTGCGATCTTCCGTCAAAATTTCTTTTTTCAAATTCAGTATCAAATACCGATATTAAAAAAGGCAGCTTTCTTAGAAGTCTTTTGTCATATTTCTGTGAAATTGATGCACCGGTTTGCCTGTATATATAAAAGAATTTATCGTATGTTATATATACACTTTTAGCGTCAAGCATACACGGATAGGTGCAAATGCCGTCCTCTCCGAAATATATTTCGTCCGTTATATCCATTATCACATTCTCAAGTATTGACCTGCGTATTACTTTGTTACAAAGGCTGGGGTGGATACCCGGCATATTTTTCATTGGTGAAAAAAGCATATTGGGATATATATCCCGTTTTAATTTTTCTTTATTATAAAAGCCTTCCTCAAAATCTAAATATAAAGGAATTCTTGAATTTTCGGTTTTAATTATAATATTACAAATAGCAATATCCGCATCATATTTTAACAGCTTATCCATCAAAAAATCATACATTTGAGGCTCAATATAATCATCACTGTCTATATAAGAAACATATGCTCCGCGCGCCTCTTTAAGCCCTGCTTTTCGTGTATGAGTCGGACCGCCATGTTCTTTATGAATAACTTTGATAAAGTCGTATTTTGCGGCATATTCATTACATATCCTGCCGCTTCCGTCTGTTGAAGCATCATCAACCAAAATGATTTCATAATCCTTGAATGTTTGATTTATAATGCTATCTACACATTCTTTTATATATTTTTCGGTATTATATACCGGAATTATCACACTTAATTTGGGATTCATATTCTTATCACCTTTGTTTCGCTATTGTGGTGTGCTTTCAGAATTTCTGTATTTTATTACTTTTGCCGGAACACCGCCGACTATGGCATAGTCCGGTACTGTCCCTGTGACAACCGCGCCTGCCCCTATAACGGAGCCTCTGCCGATTTTCGTTCCCGGAAGAATGGTTACTCTTGCACCTATCCACACATCATCGGATATAATAACGGGCCTATATTCATCAAAGCCTTGCTCGCACATGGGTTTATCCAACTGATCAAATCTATGGTTGCGTGTGTATATAAAGCAGGCTTCTCCCATCATTACATTTTCACCGATTTCAGTAAAACACCCGACTATTGAGTCTTTTCCTATTCCGGAATTATTACCGATTTTTATATTTGCAGCGAAATCAGCACCTTTTTCAATGTTTATATTGCTGCCGCATTGTTCAAGAATCAGTTTGGCACAAAAGCTGCGAAATCTTTTTGAAAAACCACCTATAATTTTTGTATATGAAGTAGGGAAATGTTTTGCTAATACGTCATATATAATTTGTCCCGTGATTTTAAATATTTTAATCGGCATAATATCATCTCCGTTTTTTCTCTCCAAAAGTCAGTACAAGCGGCAGCAGTAAGGTGCTGCCGCTCGTCCGCTTTAAGTTTCAATCATATTTGTGCGCATAAATATGATTACTGATAATCGTCAAGCACATTTCTGTGATTTCTAAGTTCGATATCTACATACCCGTTATCATCATATGCACTTGTTGCTCTCAGCATAGTTTCGTAATACCACTTGCGCTCGTCAAGATCAGTAAATCCGTAAGTTTCAGCGGTAATTTCAGTACCATCAGCTGTTACAAGTTTAGCGTCCTTTCTGCCGATAATATTGTTGTAGATTGAGCAAAATTCAGCTCTTGTAATCAGATTCCACACATTCAGATTACCGTTTTCATCGCCTTGAATATATCCTGCATTGTAAAGGAGTGCAGCATAGTCATCATAGCTAAGGCCGGTTTTATCTGTAAATCCAAGTCCGAGACAAATAATCCTAAAGGTTTCGCCTCGTGTTACGGCAACATAAGGATACACATTGCTTGCCTGAGCAAAAGCTCCTTTGTAATTCATATACTCTATTCCGCTTCTGAACCATTCACCTTCAATATCGCTGAAAGCAGGTTCATTTACTTCATTGTAAACGAATCCACCAAGCTTGTTGTTTTGCTTAACAAGACGGTGTACCATTGCTGATACCTCACTTCTAAGCAGATTGTTGTCCGCTGCCATTGTGTTGTCATTGTATCCGTAGATGTATGCGAAATTACTTGTATATTCGAATGTTTCTCCGGGATTTTCATCCGGCGGATTGTCTTCCGGTTCTCTCTCCGATGGCGGAATATATCCGGGATCATCGGGAATAGGAATTTCAATAGGTTCTTGTGTGACCTTTTCCACGATAACACCGTCAATATGCCACATCGGCAAGCTCGGATGAGATTCGTATTTTAATACATACCACCGTATTTCATAATTGTTTGTGGTGAATTTATCCCAATCTACAACCTTACCGCTGCTGGAGAGAATGTATCCGTCAGCGCTGTAAAGGTCTTTGATTATTGTGAGAATAAAAGCGTCGTCCGGCTTATCGGTCACTTCACTTACGACATCATCTGATGAAACGGAGCCTTCTTTGTATACAACGGAATAAGCTTTGCTTCTTTTGCCGTTTTCAAGATTTGAAGTATAAAGAGCAGGCGTAAAGTACTTGGTTTCCCGCGAGGATACCTTACCGTCTTCATCCATTTGCACACCAAATCTTTGAACATAGAATTCGGTTGAAACAACATTTGTCTTCTTATTGTCCTTTGAGGCAGCCGATACAGACATTGCGCATGCCACCAGTGTGATAAAGCTTAAAAGTAAAACTGATAATTTCTTTATCATATCACTTCCTTTCATACTATGAGTTGAGTTCTTATGCCTTTTTTGAAACATCAAAATCACCTCGCTTTCTTTATAAAATATTTATACAAACCGTCCTTTACCCGGCTGTATACAAAAGTTAATTATTTCCGATGATATAGTCCTTTAAATATTCAAAGAATATCTCATCAGAATCTGCTATTGTTCCGCCGTCAGGCGGAATTTGTTCTCTTGCCGCCGCATAATTTGTTGTGAGTATAGGCGTTTTAAGGATTAACGCTTCGCCTATCACAAGGGGAAACCCCTCATATGCGGAATACAGCGCAAACAAATCGGATTTATATATATACGGGTATGGATTTAGTTTTTCGCCCTCAAATATGACAACATCATCCACTCCCAGCTCGTTTGCCAATTCAATGTTTCTGTTAAGATCGGGACCATCCCCGATAATCCGCCAACAAAAGTCGGAAATATCGTTGTCCTTTAACCTTCGGCACATATTTAATATGCCGTCAATTCTCTTTGAAGCATTATCTACTCTTGCAACCGTAACAATATCAAACCGTGATTTTTTAAACGGTTCGCATTCTATAGCAAGTTTTTTTATTTTTTCTTCATCAAACACATTATGCCTTGTTTCTGTTTTATTGCTGTATTCCGGAAGCAGTTCATTAAATTTTTGCCTTACTGCGTCTGAAACACATATTATTTTATCAAAAGGCTTATATATTCTGCGACAGTATTCTTTATCGAAACCACTCAGAATCGGATCGGTATGAATCCAAGCTATTTTTTTATCCGCATTTGCAAAATCGGAAACATACAAATTTGTTCCTTTATTGAATACTCCTATCGGCACATCAGTAAAATACGAAACAGCTATATCGTATTTTTCTGCCTGTTTTCTGAAAACCAGCCTGTAAAATCTCTCAGAACCGATTATTTTCGCAAGAACAGTCACAAAAATGCGTATTGCTATATCAATAACATTGCCTGTTGCTTTTATACTTCCGAGAGGTGTTGCAGATAAACGTAATATTTTGTTTCCTACCCTGATTGGTATATTATGCGGAACCTCTGCTTCGAGTGCTCCTTTGGCAAATGTAAACACGCTTATATCATACTTGCCGCTTTTTTCAGCTTTATTTAAAAGATTAACAAATGCTTTTTGAACACCGCCGACATACAGATTTTGTGCAACAAATAAAATTTTGGTCTTTTCATGCATTTGCTTCATCTCTTTTCATAACATATCTGTAAAGAAGCTTTGACGCTTCATTTATTCCAAGCAGACTAACCGCAAGCCTTATAAGTTTAATTTTCTTTGTCTTTCCGTAAGAAAGCAGAAAACGCAATTTTTTTATTCTTTTTGTGTATGGCACTCTTTCTTCCGTCGACAATGAACCGTAAAACGGTAAAAAAACGGCGTATTGGTAGGAAAGGAAGGATAAAATATATTTATTAGTTGTTTTCTCTTTTGCTTTTTCCGTCCATTCTTCTAAAACACCTAAGTGGTCACACATACTTTTAACACTACCATACGAACGCCGTGTGCCGGGTGATATACGATAATAATAACTTTCTTCCGGATATACATCGGCAGAGTTTATACTGCATACAAGCTGTAGTGTCCAATCTATATCTTCGCCTACAATACCTTCTTTAAATCTAATATTGTTTTTTATCAGAACATCTCTTTTTATTATCTTTCCTCCAATGCTTGCAGGGAATTTTGAACATTCAGATATTACCTTTAAAACTTTATTCATGGGTTTTCCATAAATTTCATCTTTTTTAAGTCCTTCTGCCATAGGTTCAAGTCTGCCATCAGAAAATTTTTTTATAATATTGAAAAATGTAAGGTCTGCTGATCTGTCAGCATATCCACGGTCAAGATATTCTATTAAACCATTGCTTACATAATCATCCGAATCAACAAATATAACATAGTTTCCGGACGCCTTATCAAGCCCGAAATTTCTTGCTGCTCCGGGACCGGAATTTTTGTTGTGAAATACTTTTATTCGTTCATACTGTCGGGCATAAAAATCGCAGATATTACCCGAGGAATCTGTCGAACCGTCATCAACCAAAATCAATTCGCAGCATTCTCCTTGCTTTAAAATGCTTTCTATGCATTTGCCGACATATTTTTCTGTGTTATAAACCGGCACTATAAAACTGTATTCGTAATAACTGCAATTCATCTGCCAAACCTCCTTTAGTTATTTATGTAATTATAAAACATATTTCTTGTACTTATTATAATTTGGATATTGGTAAGTCTTTTGTTGATTTTTCCTCATTTGAAATTTCATTCTGATGAGGAAAATAAACTTCTTCAAACTTGTCCTTTACAACATTTATATCGTATGCTTTTACACTTTCTCTGTTATATTCTCCCATATTGTGACGAAGCTGAGGATTTTGGGCAAGTTTTTGTATTCCGCAGGCAAACCCATTTATATCATTGGGGGAATATAAAAATCCTCCTTTATCCGGAATAATTAAATCCGTATTGCCTCGAATATTCGATACCACAACAGGGAGTGATGCCGCCATCGCTTCCATAAGTGCAACAGGCAGTCCCTCCTGATACGAAGGAAAACAAAATATATCACTTGCTTTCAGTATTTCACCTACATTTGTGCAAAAACCAAGCATATGAACATTGTTCGTCAGTCCAAATTCTTCGACTGTCTTTTCAAGCTCATCTTTAAGCACGCCAGAGCCGGCTATTACATAATGAATAGACGGATTATTAAGCTTTGATATTGCTTGCAGAATAGTTTTGTGATTTTTTCTGTTTATCAATTCTCCAACAGAAACAAGCATAATTTCGTTGTCTTTTATACCTATCCCTGCTCGAATATTATGTCTGTCTGATACACAGCTTTCAATCTTATTAAGTCCTACACCAATTCCGTTTATATGGAGTATAGTTTTCGCATGAAACTTTTTTAATGCTCTTTCATAGTCTTCAGTATTTATCGTGATAAGTACATCTGTGATATATGACAACAGCTTTTCAACAGGATAAAACATAAGCCATGAAAGTATGGAACTGCCTTTAAAGAAATGAAATCCATGTGCAATATATACTACTTTTGTTCCTTTTTTTCTTGCTTTTCTTGCTGCGAGTCTGCCGAGAACACTTCCGACGGGAGTATTGCATTGAACAACATCAAAATCACCGTTGTCTATGAGTGTTTTCAGCATTTTGTATGCTTTTATATTGCGAAAACTGAAAGGATTTCTTGCAAAAGGAATATCTATATAGCAATCACAATTAGGAATATTCGGCATACCGTTTTCATAGTCGTTTTTGGCCGCAACAACAGTTTCATATCCTTTTTCCTTGAACATTTTTATGTACGGCAGGTGAAACACGCTAATGTGAGTTTTCACAACCGTTGCTATAAAAAGTATTTTTTTCATATTGTATAACCTCGTCTAATCTATTTTGAACCATCACCTCGTATAACGACAGATACGGTTGATAACAGTATTTTAAAATCAGTCCACAGAGAACGTGTTTTTATGTATTCAATATCGTAAATGATTTTTTCTTCCGGTTTAAGAAAATATCCGCCCTTTATTTGCGCCAGTCCCGTGATACCCGGTTTCACAAGCAATCTTTGAGAAAAACCGTGGACATACGTTTCAAAGCAATTATAGAATATCTCTCTTTCAGGGCGCGGTCCTACGATGGATAAATTTCCTATAAGACAGTTGAAAAGCTGTGGTATCTCATCAAATTTTGTCCGACGCAAAACCTTTCCGATCGGTGTTATTCTCTCGTCATCTTCACCTCTTGACCATTGAGCGCCGTGTGCTTCGGCGTTTTCATACATAGTTCGGAATTTGTATATGTAAAACCGCTTGCCGTTTAACCCAAGGCGTTCCTGTTTGTATATCGGATTTCCCTTTGATGTTGCCGCTATGCCGATATAAGCAATGAGCATAGGAAGCAAAAGAATCAGGATACCTATCATAGAAACTGTAATATCAAAAAGCCGTTTTACAAAGGCATATACCGGCTTTGACGGAAGCTCCGTTATTTTCTCCACGTTATATTCAATATCCGGCCGATCAAACGGCATTATAACCTTATTTGTATTTAAGGCGGTTTCTGTAATCTTCATAGTTTCCATTTCGTATCACTTCGATTCTTCCTCTATATGTTTTTTTAATAGCATAAAGCTGTTTTCCGCTTGCAGCTCATATGCCTTATCAATTTTAAAATCAACTCTTTCGCAGTTTAAAAACTCTATTATACTTTCTGTATCTATATCGGATATGTCGCATCCCTTAACGGGGTATTGCATATCTGATATCAGATTTCGCATTTTGTTACGATAGATTATCGGATAAAAATCTATATTCATTTTCATTGCAAGCACAGCTGAGTGAAATCTTGCACCTATTATTTTTGAGCATGAAACATATGCGTTTAATATCTCTCCGTGACTGCCGTGCTTTACAATCTCTGCCATATCCCTATACTTCATCATAGATTTTACACATTCACAGGCAAACACATCATCTTCCGTTCCTGTATCAAAAGCCATCAGCACAACGCCCTTCTCGGTTGTTTGTATCCAAAAATCCGCAATCTTTGCCATAGCCTTATAATAGGCGTTATCAGTGCTGTCATCGCTTCGGTGCATAAGTGCAATACCGAGCTTTTTATCAGAAGTTTTTTCGGGCAGCCACGAATACGGAAAGGAAAACAGGATATCCGGCATATGTACAGAGTCCAGCTTAGGACAATTATTTTTAAACCATTCAAGACTTCTTTTGTCACGACATATTACATATTTGAATTTTTTTAGCTTTTGAATAATAAGCCATTCTGATAATCTGCTTTTAAAGGGTTCGATGTTACAGCCTATACAGTAATCCGCTATATGCTTAGATGTCAAAAACCAAAGGATTTCATACTTTAATACCTGTCTTGAGTTAACCATAAAACCCGAACCCGTCACCATAAGTTTGGGCAAATTCCGTATTTCATCAGTTTCTTTTACTTTTACGTTGCTTTCTTCAAGCACAATGGGCGATATCATGCAACGCTTGTCTATATAAAAATCATATTCCGGCATATTGTGTATGACGATTTTCTGCATATAGTCATCGCCAAAGTTACTGTCAAAGTAACCGCATAATTCAAGTTTTATATTATTCATCGTCGGTATCCTTTTTTCTTAAATACATTAAAAGAACGCTTAATACAACGCCCAGCATCAGAGCTAAAATGATGCTTACCGCATAATAGAACACTGTGCTTGTTGATTTGTGGGACACAACTCCCGAAATACATTCAATGCTTTTTGCTGATTTGTATGTATTGTAATCCTCTATTGTACTCTTGGTAAGCGCATATAAATTGTTGTATTTCTCACAGGTGTCTGCCAATCTCTTTTCAAGCTCGCCTTGCAGTTCTTTGTTTGAAAAACCATCCGGGAAGCTGTTTATATCATTCTCGTAACGCTGTTTATCAATATCAGCGTTTAATGAATCGGTACGGTATTTAACATAATCCAAAACAAGATTGTCGTATACCGATTTTGTCTGAGCATATACCTTGTCGCGCTCAACATTTTCACGCACCTGTGAGCTCTCGCTGTTCTCATCTTCATTTCTGTTGTTTTTATCCCATAAATACTGCTTGTTTTTTTCGGAATAAACGCTCATAAGATTTCTTTGAGTTTCCGCTTTTTTATTATTCAGCTCAATTTCATACTGCGATTCTGTCGCTTTATTTTGGAGCGAATTTCTCAGATGCCAAGCGTTTTTTGTTATACCGTTTTCAACAATCATACGTTCTGCAACAGATAACTCCTGCTCGGACAGTGACTTATATTCTGCCGCCAAGTCCAAAAGGGAATATCCTGTGTGCGGAGAACGGTAATCGTTATCCGCAGAAGAAATTCTTGAAAGGTAGTCTATATTGGATTTGATTTTTTCGCGCAGCATATCCACTGTATCGTAATAGTCATACTGCATGGCAGTTTCACCGGAGAGCTGGGTAATATCGTTGCTATATGTATATTTTTCAACATAATACAAACGGTATTGACTGATAACAGCGCTCAGCATACGCTTTGCGTAATCCTTGCCGACCGGTGATGTATATTTTACAGAGTAATACACTGTGCTTTTTTTCTCATCTTCATTTTTCTCATAATCTGAAAACTTTTCTATCCATGAAGCATATTTCTCCTGCTCGGAGGTCGGGATAATGGGAGTAACCGTAATATTTCGACAAATACCCTCAATATTTGTGTTTTTTAAACCAAGAGCGGATACTGCATTTTTTACAACAAGTGAGCTGTTTATCTCATACGGATTTATCTTTTGTCCGTTTTCGGTCAGACCTTCTTCCGCAGAGTCACATATATATTTTATAATGATTTCTGCTGTATGACTTTCCGTCATTTTTAAACCGATTGAGCAAATTACAACCGAAAGAGCAATCAAAAATACAAATATTCTCTTGTGGTCTAATATGCTGCTTATAAAATCACGAATTGACATCGGTATATTTTCCCTCCTTCCAAGCTCTCTTCTTTTTTTGTAAAACAGAGCAGGCAAGCCATAATACATACAGTACCGATGCCCATATTACAGTTATTTTAGCTATTGCAACAGCAGAAGGAATAAGTCCCTGACCGTAACTTATGCTGCTTATTTCAACTCCTTCATAGGAAACACTGCTTATATATTCATCATTTACGGCAACAGCTCTCTCACAAAAATCGTTTACTTTTGATATAATCTCCTCACATCTTTTATCGGCAGCATTTAATATCCAATCCTCGCTGTTTGGGGCATTTCCGAATTGACTGATAAGATATTCATAGTAATGCGCATTATTCTCTGCTTCATCACCTGCCAAATTTGCTTTGCTTGCATTTTCGGTCAAATAATCTATGCCTATTTTTGTTCTATTCATGTAAAACACATTTTCAGAGTCAAGTGCAGGAATAAATACAACCTTAGTTATACTGGGATCGTATATAGAAATACCGTCTAACATAATTGCATATTCCCCGCGACTTCTTACTGCCTGATCATTGTTTGTATTTAATACATATCTGAATTGCTTCAAAAGCTTGTCCCTGTCAGAAGTGATACCGTTTTGAATAACAAAGGATTTATATGATTCGATATCGTTTTGCATTATTCCGGCAGCTTCATCCTTGAGATCCCCAAAACTCACTCCGTCTTTTGAAACAAACTCTACATCCTCATCGTATCGCTTTCCCAAGTACCGGCTTATTCGGTTTAAGATATTATTTATTTCGCTTGCTCTGTTGAAATAATCAAGCGATTTGGTTTTTGACCAGTCAATATCAAATACTTCGCTTGTTAATACATAGTTGCTTTCATAATACTCTTTGTAGCTGTCCGCCACGCATTGCAGTATTTTTGTTTTTGACGGCATTGC
>CACYTW010000039.1 GCA_902777435.1 uncultured Ruminococcus sp.
TTTTTTAATATTATTCATAGTAATTTATTCTCCTTAAAAATTTGTAATTGTTATATCTTTTATACCATCCAACTCAGCATTAACATAATACAGCGGTGATGTACTCGAATTTTTGTTTTTATCTTTGGATATATTATCTTCTGCGATATTTTCTTATCCGTGATATTATATTATTTCGCGATAATAAAAAGGCAAAGAAATATGATGTGTATAATCACATTACATATTCCTTTGCCGCAAATAAACAGGTTCTATCATATCATTGTCCTCCGTATTTTATTGGCATTTTGTCGGGTAAAATGATATAATAAAAACCGTTTATGAATCGGCAGCCAATCTGCAGAAGTCTTCAAAAGCACGAATCATTTTTGGATGTTTGATGACAAAATGAATGACTGGTGCATTGTTCTTTGATACAATCACCCATTTTCCCGCATTGATCTGAATCTGAATGTTTCTGAAAATATGTACAGCATCTGTATGCAGGTTATATCCGACATAATCTTCAGCAAATTGCATGGTCGCTGCAAGATACCGCAGATAGTCCGGATATGTATATTTCAGCCCTTTTTCCGAAAACATACCGCAAAGAGATAAATAAACCGGTTCTTTTTCAAACTCTTCTTCACTCAGCACATAAACCTCGTCACATATCGTTCCGTTTTCAAGGATTGCTTCTGTCATTTCCCTTTGCCTGAACATATAGTTTCTGATATCTTTCTTGTCTTTTTCCCCAGAGGAATTATTTTCCAGCATATCTTCCAAAACATCTTTCGGGAGCGTATAGATAGGCAGAGAAGAAAGAATGTTAAATCGTGTTCCGCCCGACAATGCTTCGGAATCCTCAAAGCAAAAGAACGCATCCTTATCCTCTGTCCTGTAAGTCTTCATCAACGGTTTTGCTTTTGAGAACAGACGCTGTACCCGCTTTTTGTAATAAGCAAGGTCTGTCTCATTTTGCGTCAGGCAGTATTTCCCCTCATTATGATAGCCTCTGATACATTCCCCATAGAGTACGGCATTATCCGATACATAGTCCGTATGGCAATAGATACGGTTTGAAGAGTCGTTCAGATAGAAAGAAGTGACCTTTCCGGTCATATAAAGCGGAATCCAGCTCATCAGTCCGAGCATCATCTCGTCTGGCGGGCGATCAACATCATGGATCATATGGATATCCGCGCCATTCATAATCATCATTGCAATGGACTGCATCCATGCTCGCATATATGCCGCATCCGAGGTCAAGGCTTCCATAGGGATACTGTTGCACATAAAGACAGTACCATTATCTCCCGAAGATGCTACTGTCATGAAAAAATCCAGCTCGCCTTTTTTCATCTCGTCAAACCCGTAATAGTATTTCGGAAGAGATAAAATCTCCGACTCTTGAGCATAAGCCGCCTCAGGAAAATGATTATTGCTCATATATGTTTTAATATTGAACGCATCCAGTTGATACAGAAACTCTCCGAGATAATCACGCTGACTAATCGTTTTGGAATTTAGCCAGCTACACAGCTTTAATGCACACCGATCTACCGGAACAAGCTCTTCTGCGTGTTGTCCAATAAGTCCTGCAATTGCCAATGGTGAGTTTGTTCTTGCGATATACCCTGCTGTTTCGATAAGAAACTTATCTAAATCGGCAGGTTTACGCTGACCCGTCCGAATTCTTGACAGATATGACGAATCAAAGCTCAGTGCTCTTGAAAGACCTGAAACGCTGATATCTAACGCTTCAATTGCAGTATTGAGATTTTTAATGATGGCATTATAATCGAACTTTGGCTTCTCCGTAAACTCTGAAAAAGCGTTTCTGATGATTGCTTCATCAAGTTCCGTTTTTTTCTCACTTGCCAACTTAACAAATCCGCAAATCAGCTTTTCAATCTGTTCCTGATTAGGTATTCTCTTCCCTGAACGGTATCTGCTCAGAGCAGAAGCAGATATACCCGAAGCTGCGGACAGCTCTTTCGCAGTAGACTGCGTTTTGTTCAGATACAGTTTTAGCACATCGGAAAACCCCATACTCTCATCCCCTTTCCATTACTTATTATAAATTATAGCATAAAACATCACAAACTTCCACGAAAATTTCCGTAATGTCAATGACAACATGGGAATACTTATAGAATTTCACTATATTTTATGCTATAATTTGCAATAGACAATATAATTTGTGAAATGTAGATGTCTATTATAATTATTGAGGAGGAAAAAACATGAAATTGAAAAAATCTACCATCCTGATATGCTGTGCAATTATAGCTTCTATGGGAATTGCACTGACAGGATGCGGTAACAACAGCACCGACAAGGATACCGCAAACAACAACGTGAATGTTGAAACCAAAACCGAAACGAAGGACGAACCAAAAACAGAAACGAATGATGAAGAATTGTACATTGGAACATGGAAAGCATCAATTGTAGAATCAGCTGAAGGCGATGTATATGACTATGAAGAAAACCTCGGAGTCTATGAGATTACTCTTAATGCCGACTATACATCTACAGGAAAAACAAATGATGAAACTTTTGACGGCGGCACATGGGAACTTACCGAAGACGGTGTGAAAATCATGGAATCCAACGGTGTAGCTGTTGACTTTATCTATAAGGACGGAGAACTGATATGGGATTTAGAAATGGGAGATGTAAAAGCAAAAACCCACTTTGTAAAGAAGCAGTAGTTTGCTGAACAGCTTTACTGTATTATACGAGAGAATATTCTGCAAAATAAATTATCTAATTCTGCTATATTAATATTATTGTTGAGGAGAAAAATATGAAATTGAAAAAAATAATAATTGTGACATGCTGTGTAATCATAGCATCTCTGGGAATTTTACTGACAGGCTGCAGTGACAGCAACAGCGACAAATATGCTGACAGCCCATATGTGGGAGTATGGATGATTGATCATTTCGAATTAGAAGGCAAGGAATCTCCGTACCCAGGTCTCTTTGCGTTTACTTTTAATGCAGACGGTTCGGCTTCGTTGGAGGACGTCAGTGAAACTGTTGAAGGCACATGGAAACCTACCGAAGATGGTGTGAAATTTACGGATGTTGAAGAAGATACTTACATTACATATGAGGATGGAAATCTGAAAATGGAGATTGAACACGAAAAGGGAAAAGTAATGATGTACTTTTATAAGAATGAGTAAGTCGCTAACCAGCAAGAGATTAGAAAATGACACCGAAGTTCTTTTTTGCGGGAAAAGGAGAGATATAATGAGCACAGAAGTGAAATGCAAAAAATGTGGTAATGTATCACAGAATGGAAATACCCACTGTATATTTTGTGGTGAAGAATTGCCGGCTGAAACGGAATCTTTGTTTGATAGAATAGAAACCAATTCCGATATTGACAGAAATGTTGACAATTATGGAAATGGAAATGTTGAGCAAGAAAAAACAGAGCAAGAATTACAAAAAAGAGCTATTGCTAAAGCGTACCTTGAGAAACAAAATTCATTATCCGATAATTATTTACTTGGATTGCTCGGTGCTTTGGTTGGCGCTTTAGTTGCAGCAATACCTTGGGCTGTTGTATCAAGTCAGGGGTGGTTCGTGGCATGGCTTGGATATTTAATAGCAATATTGTCATCAAAGGGGTATGATTTGATGAAAGTAAAGACAAATATGAAAAAACTTTGGTGTGTTTTAGCTGCTGTTGTAATAGGTGTTTTTGCAGGGCAAATTATGAGCGATATGATTGTAATTGCTACAGACGAAGAACTTGGCCATATGTTTTCGGATTTATTCTCGTATTATGCAAATAATTTTGGAGAATACTTATCCATCAATATAAAGAATTTGGCTTTGGGATATGTATTTGCAGCATTAGGCAGTCTTAGTGTATTTGTAAATATAAAAAAGGAAACTGCTCTTATAGAAAGTTTAAAATGAAATAATTTTAGGGAGTAGAAAAATCATCATATATCAATTAAAAAAGCCGCTTAAAATCTGGCTTTTCAGACTTTTACAAACGGCTATTAAATTTTTAGTGTAGGAGGGAATTTATTATGAAAAAAGTTTTGTCATTAGCATTATCACTTATTATGTGCTTATCGGTTTTGGTTGTTCCGGCATATGCGAAAAAACAACAGGTCGTTCTTTACGCGACGGTTCGCGATTTCAGAGCAGACGGTGTGTTGTTTGAGGGAAGTATAAACTCAGATACGGGATTGGTACAAGACAGGTTGGGAACTGATCAAAAGCCTATATACAACCTTTCTAAATGGCAGGAGCTGTACGGCGGCTCCGTTACGCAGGGAAATCTCAATGCGTTCTTTAACGACGTTCCAAATGTGAATATGCGCACAAAAAAGACATTAACACTGGATGCCGATAGTGAAGGTTATTACGTTATCGACTCCGCTGTGGATGGAATGAACGGCGCTTCGGACGGGTATTTCCCCATTGACAATGATTTGTTTGGTAATGAAGGAAATAACCACAACTTTCACTTTTCAACGGAGCTCCACGCCGTATTTCAGTATAAACCGGGCGACACGTTTGAATTCACAGGCGACGATGACCTTTGGGCGTTCTTTGACGGCGTTCTTTGCGTGGACTTAGGCGGCGTACACGGCCGACAGAGTGGAAGTGCGAACATTGATGACCTCGTAGCGGAGGGGAAGCTTAACATTAAACCCGGCGACTATGTGGATTTCGACCTCTTTTATATGGAGAGGCATCAATCGGAATCTAATATGTATGTGAAAACGAACATTGATTTCGTCAACTTCGACAGTTCCGATTGGGCTACTAATGAACTGTTTAAGGCGTATGAGTACAACCTTATCCCCGAAAAACTTGAGGAAGAAAATCTGACCCTGCAGATTAGTCGCGAAGAGTTTGCGGCGGTTGCCGTAAAACTCTATGAAGCCTTGAGCGGAAAAACGGCGACAAAAGGAATCAATCCGTTTAAAGACACGACCGATTCAGACGTGCTGAAAGCCTACAACATCGGCATTGTCAGCGGTATATCTGCAAATGAGTTTGCACCACGAGCCAAGCTGACGAGACAAGAAGCGGCAGTTATGCTGACAAGGGTATATAAAGCGGTGAATCTGCCGGGCTGGACTCTATCCACCGATAATCAGTTTGCACTCAATTATACAAAGCCTGCCCCGTTTGCCGACGACGCCAATATTGACGATTGGGCAAAGGACAGCGTTTATTTTATGGTAGCAAACGGAGTGATTGCAGGGGTTGGAGATAACCGTTTTGCACCGAAGAATACGACAGCCCAGGAAGAATACACTGGTTTTGCGAATGCAAGCCGAGAACAGGCTATTGTGATTTCGGTGAGGAGTTTTATGAACTTGAAATAGACTGTACGGATGCTGTAAACACGCAATGGATTATGCACCAAAAAATCTACTGTGTACCGATGCAGCTATACAAGAAATGATGAAACAGAACTTTGTTACAAGCAGGAAATATCGGAAAGTCTATTATACAAAACGGTATTTGATATAATTTCAAAGCAGGCTGAAATAATTTTGAATATTGATAATGCTTCAAATATTGATAATTCACAAATTAAAACTGAACAGCTTGCAGATATGGGAAAGCAGATAACGGCTTACCAAAAGGAAAAGCAGATTTTGTATGAGCAATTATTAACAGGAAAAATTACTAAGAAACTTGCTCTTACTGTGATTTCGCTTGCCGATAAGTCTTTGGGTTGTACCTTTTCCAATGCTTCAACATTGATTTGGTAATCGCTATCGTTTGTAGCAATACCTTTTACAACAGAAAGCTTTTCTCTGACATTGCCCGACAAGTATTCATCAGCAGTTAAATACGCAGGCTCATAAATGCTGTCGGGTTCATAATGAGGATTCATAAATATAACACCTTTATTATCCCGGGAAATCAGAAGTTGAGAGTTGGACAGAAACCATCACCTATAATGATTATACGGCAGAGGCTCAGCATATAATAAATTCAGCTGTTTTTCCAAAACCAACTATCAATGAAGACAAAGTAAAAGAATATATCAATTGTATATCTAAAATTGATGAAACTTTGCCGATGCTTAAGATTTGTGTAGGATATTTGACTGATTGGGAAAACTCTTGGTATATAACAATGAACAGTGAAAATATGTACCAGCCCACACCCCGATAAGGACAGTTAGATATTTTTACTCAGGATGAATTTATATTTTCCTCGACAGAAGAAAAGACAACACAATGGTGTCAAAAGAACTTCGGGAAGTATGTAATTGCATTAGTAGACCGTATTTATAAATCGCCTTTAATATTAGCTGAAGTGTCAGGATATACTAATTCCAAAGAAAATGCAGAAATAAAGGCATGGGATTATACAAACGGCGTCTTAAACATTGAATGGAAACAGCCGGAAATCAGTTTTGGAAATCCACTGATTACTAAAGAGGCTGAAAGTTATGTGCCTGCAGAATTTATAATTGAAGAGTTGTTTAATAATTGATATAATACTTACTGCAGATATTGTGTAAGACTCGTTCTGTAATTATAACAGCATTAACATAAATTTTCCATTGTGAAATCTGCAATTTGACACATTATCTGTCCTTTTTCATAAGATAATAATAAAATCCTATGAAGAAGGGGAATTATTTTGTTTGATATAAACTTGATGTCAATACTGAGAAGACCGCCTCAGGCGGTTGCACATATAAAGGGAAGTCCGAGATATCCAAATATAGAGGGAAGAGTATCGTTTTATGCTGTGAAATCGGGTGTTATAGTGGTTAGTATGATATCCAACCTTCCTTGTGGTGAGGGGGAATGTGAAGGTTCTGTGCTGGGTTTTCACATTCACAGCGGTGCATCCTGTACGGGTGATGATATGGACTACTTCAAAAATGCAATGACACACTATAATCCAAAGAATTGCAATCATCCCTATCACGCAGGAGATATGCCTCCGCTTTTCAGCGCGGGAGGAAGAGCCTTTAGTTCTTTTTTAACCGACAGGTTTACTGTAAGCGAGATTATTGGCAAAACTGTGATAATACACTCAATGCCTGACGATTTTACAACACAGCCGTCGGGAAACTCAGGCGAAAAAATTGCCTGTGGTGTAATAAAATTAAACAGATATAAAAATATCGGGGCGAGATAAATTCGTCCCGATAAATATTTTGTTATATGATGGTATTAGTTCATACTGTCCTTTAAGACCTTGAGAATTTCGTCGGCAGTCAAAGTTTTGTATCCGCCGTTCTTGATTTCTGTACTTTCTACAATTCCGTCAAGCATATCTTCGGTAACACCTAATTCTGTTATGTTCATAACAAGACCTATCTCTTTCATCCATTCTTCCATACGGCAAAGACCTTCTTCGGCAATTTGTTCAGCACTCTTATTTTCAGGGTCAACGTTCCATACATTTACGGCAAATTTTTTGAATTTTTCAATTCCGTATTTGCAGATGAGGCGATAATATGCCAAAGAAACAGCCGAAAGAGTCATACCATGGGTCGCGTTGGTATAAACACCGATAGCGTGACCTATCATATGAACCATCCAGTCGGTGCTCTTGCCCATTGCTATCAATGTGTTAAGTGCCCAGGTAGCTGTCCACATAATGTTGCTGCGTGCCTCGTAATCCTCAGGATTATCTACCGCAACCAAAGATGAGTGGATTAATGAACGCATCAATCCCTCTGCGATATAGTCTGAGGTATTGTCATCACTTCCTGAAAAATATTGCTCCATAATATGTGACATAATATCAAATATTCCTGCAACCATTTGATATTTCGGCAGAGTGTATGTGAATTTCGGATTTAATATTGCAAATTTCGGGAAGACGTTATCGCCGAAAACGTGACCGACTTTCAGCTTGCTTTCGTGATTGGTAATAACGGAACCGCCGTTCATTTCACTGCCTGTGCCGACCATTGTCAAAACACAGCCGACAGGAATTATTTTTGTGTCTTCCGAAACGTCTTCAAATTTGATATAGTATTTTTCCCAAGGATCCTCGTGGCAGTATGCCGAAACAGAAACAGCTTTTGAGTAGTCGCAGCAAGAACCGCCGCCGACGGACAGAATTAAGTCCACATTGTTTTCTCTTGCAATTTTACAGCCCTCGTATAATTTTTCGACAGTAGGATTGGGCATAACGCCTGCATCTTCTACAATGGTTTTTCCGCAGGATGTTAAAATCTCTATTACTTTATCATAAATGCCGTTTTTCTTAATTGAACCTCCGCCGTAAACGAGCATAACTGTTTTTCCGTAGTTTGCTAATTCGGCTTTAAGACTGCTCATTGAGTCCTCGCCGAAATGTAATCTTGTTGGGTTAGAATAACAAAAATTTCCTAACATAATTTTCCCTCCGTTTTATTTATTGTTTTAAAAAATTTATAATCTTTTGAATTGAGCCGTTTCCGATTTTTCTGCCGATTTGGTAAACTCTTTCAAGCTCATCAGGACTTTTTTCCCCTGCCTTGATGTTGAGTGCCTCAGGGGGTCTTATCACAAGAATTTCGCCCGATTTTTCTTTTTCGTTAATATATTTTATTGTTTCGTTATATTTTATATGTCTTGTAGCCAAAGCTTTAACCAAGTTGGGATATTTGCGTAAACATACCCTGAAAATCGGAACAAGTTTGTTTCTGTGTTTTATAAAATCCGCGGGCTGAGTCAGTATAACAACATTTCTGTCATAGCCTATGCTCTCAAAATACTTTATGGGAACGGAGTCGGCTGTTCCTCCGTCAGAGTATTTGCCGCCTGCTATATTCACTATTCTTGACAGCAGAGGCATAGAGGCGGAGGCACGTAACCAAAGAAGGTCGTCATCATCACAGTTGTCTAATCTCTTGTAAACCGCCTTGCCTGTGTCTGCATCTGTGGCAACTACGTAAAATTCCATAGGATTGTTTTTGTATGTTTCCGTATCAAATATGTCAAGTTTTTTCGGAATGTCATAATAATCGAACTTGGCATTGTATAAATCTCCCGTTTTTAAAAGTGAATTTATACTGCAGTACCTTTTATCAGCACAATATTTTTTGTTATATCTTATGGTACGGCCTATCTGCTTTGACTTGTAATTACAACCGAATACAGCTCCTGCGGAAACCCCTATTGCACCGTCAAACTTTATGCCGTTTTCCATCATAACATCGGTGACACCTGCGGTAAACATACCGCGCATAGCACCGCCTTCCATTATCAGTCCCGTTTTCATACTGTCGCCTCTTTTTTTAAAACAATAAAAATTCTTCCTGTTTCTTCTTTTGGTTCATCAAATGTTCTGTCTGCATATGCACGTTCAAATTTCAAGCCGACTTTTTCCGCACAGACTTGTATTTCGTCTATTGTATATGCTCTCTCTTCCTGATATTCATTTCTTCTCTTATAAAGCCCGTTTTCCGCTTCTATGAAGAATTCAAGATTGAATGAACATATTTTGTCATCCTCGTCATAGTAGCTGTCCCAGACGCAATATATGCCGTCCTCGTCGTATACAGAGGTGGTTTCGGACAAGACCTTACTCAGCTTGTACTTAGAATTTATATCAAATATAAAAATTCCGTCGGGGTTTAAGTAGTTCTTTACCAAAGCAAATAACTGTTCAAGCTGCCAATCTTCCGTTAAATAATTCACTCCGTCTAAGGAGCAGACGATTGCATCAACTGTTCCATACAGTTCAAACTCAGTCATATCCTGATTTAAGAACAGTATGTCAAGATTTTTCGCCCTCGCCTTGTCGGCGGCAATGTTGAGCATCTCTCCCGACATATCAACACCTATCATATCATAGCCGCGTTCTGCAAGGGGAATTGTTACGTTCCCTGTACCGCAAGCCAAATCGAGTACCAATTCAGGTTTTAGCGAAAAGCTTTCAAATATCTTTTCGTAATAATCAACAAACGAGGTATAGTCTATATTTTGAAGTCTGTCATATATATTTGCAAATTCGTCATACATAGTTTAAACTTCTCCTTAGCAAAGAATTATTAGCCGTTTGTAAAAGTTTGAAATCGCTTAGAACAGGGATATCTTGAAATACACTCTTATATATTTTCTCCACTTGGAGGCTCCCTTGTGTAAAGGGAGCTGTCACGAAGTGACTGAGGGATTGTTTTCCGTAGTATCGACAATCCTCCCGTCACGCTTTGCGTGCCACCCTCCTTTACTACATAGAGGGCTTTGGAGAAAGTTATCCACAATTTAGCGATTTCTCATTTTACAATCACCTAAAAGAATTATCAATTTCAGATTTTCTCAATGGGGGCATATGCCGCCAAAAGATTTTTTTCTTCGTTGTTTTCAAACCTGATTTTAAGCAAAACATCTTTGCCCATACTTTGAGCGCTGATGATTTCGCCTATTCCAAACTTACGGTGTTTAACCTTATCTCCCACATCAAAGTTCAAAGCCTTGTCAGGTACATTGGTTTTTGATACGGCTTTAGAGCTTGTTCCGTCAAGCAGAGCACTCTTTTGTCCGCTTGCAGACGGCTTGTAAGCACCTGTATTCGCCCGTCCGAATGATACTTCCTGTGGCTTTTCCATATAACTTTGAACAAGGTCGTCAGGTATCTCTGCTAAAAATCTTGACGGCGGATTGTATGATGTTCTGCCGAATAAGGTTCTGCTCTTGGCTCTTGTTATAAAAAGATTTTTCTTCGCTCTTGTAATTCCCACATAGCACAGACGTCTTTCTTCTTCAATTTCCGCATCATCGCCAAAGGAACGCATACCTGGGAAAATTCCTTCCTCCGCACCGATTAAAAATACGTTGGGAAACTCCAAACCCTTAGCGCTGTGCAGAGTCATCAATGTAACTGTGTCCTGTGCCTCATCATAATTATCAATATCAGAGATTAATGTTATATTCTCTAATAATTCTGCAAGAGAGAGGGAGGCATCATTCTTCACACTCTCCTGAACCATAGAAATAAACTCCTCAAGGTTTTCAAGACGTGTTTCGTTTTCAACTGTTTTCTGCGACTTCAATTCCGCAATCATTCCTGTGCGTTCCATAACGGTCTTTGCAAAGAGTTCAAGTCCCATTCCATCGTCAAGCTCTTGTCTGAGGGAGGATATCATATTTGCAAATCCCATTAAGTTTGCCGCCGCCTTAGCAGAAAAATCATATCCGGTATCGGCTGATTTACACACATCAAACATACTTATGTTTTCAGCCGCCGCTATTGACGACAGCTTATCAACAGTAGTTGCACCGATACCCCTTTTGGGCTCGTTGATTATTCTCTGCAGTGCAACATTATCGCCGTGATTTTCTATCAATCTCAAATATGATGTTATGTCTTTGATTTCTTTTCTGTCATAGAACCTCAAACCGCCGAGAACTCGGTATGGTATGGCAGAACGCAACAGCATATCTTCGACTATACGTGACATTGCGTTCATTCTGTAAAGTATTACAGTATCAGAAAAGCTGCCGCCAAGCTCTGCGATTTTCTCCGCAATAAACTGTGCCTCGGAATGTTCATTCATAGCAGTAAAAATAAGAACTTTATCGCCTGAGCCATTGGAAGTCCATAGATTTTTGCCCTTTCTGCCCGTGTTGTTAGATATTACATTGTTTGCTGCATCTAATATATTTTGGGTCGAGCGATAGTTTTCTTCAAGCTTTATGGTCAGACACTTTTTAAAATCTTTCTCAAACTCTAATATATTGCGAATATCAGCACCTCTGAACTTGTATATACTTTGGTCATCATCACCCACAACACATAAATTTTCGTACTTTGAGGCAAGTAACCTGACCAATTTATATTGGGCGTGGTTGGTGTCCTGATACTCGTCAACCAATATGTACCTGAACTTTTCCTGATAATATTCCAGAACCTCAGGATATTCCTCAAAAAGCTGAACAGTTTTTACGATTAAATCATCAAAGTCAAGTGCATTATTCAACTTTAAGTTTCTCTGATATAAGGTGTATATCTCAGCAACCTTTGAATAGAAAAAATCTTTTCTGTATGTTTTTTCAAACTCAACAGGGTCAATTAACGCATCTTTTGCATTGCTGATTATGGACAAAACCGCACGAGGAGCATATTTTTTATCGTCTAATTCCAGCTCCTTTAAACAGTTTTTTATAACTGTTTGCTGGTCTGCTGTGTCAAAGACGGTAAAGTTCTTCTCATATCCCAGCTTATCTATGTCGCGTCTGAGTATTCTGACGCAGCTCGAATGAAAGGTACCTGCATTTATTTGAGTTCCGCTCTCCCCAAGCTTTGCTTCCAGACGTGATTTTAATTCCCCTGCCGCCTTGTTGGTAAATGTAATGGCAAGAATTTGCCAAGGGTTTACAGGGTTTTCGGACAGAGCCTCCTCCAAATGCGGCGGCAATTCGTCAATTTCGCCGTCAGCATACCAGCCAAGTATTTCTGTATCCTGTTCGCTTATTCCGCCGGGTACATTCTCGCTGTTGTATGCCGAGCCGTATTTGATAAGATTTTCTATTCTGTTTACTATAACGGTCGTTTTTCCCGAACCTGCCCCCGCAAGCACAAGCAAAGGTCCGTCGGTGTGAAAGACCGCCTCTTGTTGTTTATTATTCAAATGATTGTATCTGCTTTTAAGAATTTTTCTTCTGTATTCTGTAAAATTCCCCATTTTATCACCTTCCTTCTCAATAATGGCATTAGTTATCGAGGTTAAATTTCTGCCGAAAATCAAAATCACCCCATTATCTGACAGACAATGGGTGTTTTGAACATAGCTATATTATAGTTGCTCCGCCAAGAACAATATCTCCGTCATACAATACAACAGCTTGTCCAGGAGTTATCGCTCTTTGAGGTTCATCAAAAACGATTTTTACTCTTCCGTTTTCCATAGATACTGTACCCTCAGCAGGCTTTGCACTGTATCTCACCTTAGCCGCCGCACGTATTGGCTTTTCAAGAGTATCAAAAGGAATAAAGTTCGGCTTTATGGCATACAAGGTATCAGAAAATTCCTTGCCTTGCTCACCAAGCACCACCTCGTTTTTCTCAGCGTCTATCTTAACAACAAACATAGGCTTGCCAAAGGCAATTCCAAGACCTTTTCTCT
>CACYTW010000040.1 GCA_902777435.1 uncultured Ruminococcus sp.
TTTATTTAAATTTGCTCCCACACAAGTGGAGTGTGGTACTGAATTCCGCACTGGAACAGTCTGACTTGTGTGGGAGCATTTCAGGCACGACATACCTATGTCCGTCAGTAAGCTTTTTGTAATTTCATCAGGCATTGAATATCTTTGTGAAAGATATCTAAGTGATGCTCCCAATTCGCCGTTAGGTCCGCCGTACTGCGCTACGACATATTGTGCTAATCTCGGGTTTGTGTTTTTGATATTAATTGGATATTCCAATCTTTTATGATATTGCCACATATGAACTCCTCCTAAATATTATCCCACGGCCACGGGCTTTCAATCCAATCCCAAAACTTTGGATTGTCAGAGTCTGCTGCCGTAAGAGGTCCGAATTTTTCCTGAAACTCTTTTTTTAACTCATTTGCTCTGTCTGTCATTTTACGAAACATAGCAATTCCCTCAGTATCCTCAGGATGGGTATCGAGATATAAATTCCAATCATATGCGGCAAAAGCATATGCGGCCAACTTTTTTAACATTCTGCTTCTCTCACTCATTCTTCTGTCCCTCCGAAAAAATCTTGTCACCATATATTTGATTGCCATATACACCAATCGGCTTTGCAAGAATGGGAAAAACAGTTCCGTTAGCAAGTGCATCCTCGGCACTGAAAAGATTTCTCGGTTCCGCTTGCTGTATCGGCACATACGCATATCCCACCATAGGCATAGCGATTGGCATAGTCTCATTTTGATAAGGCATATACAACATTCTCCTTCCGAATTTTCTTATAAAGCGTTTGTCCGCTCCTTATTTATATTATGCGTTATATTATAAAAAGTGAAAATATTACATCATATATCTACGTAAAGTGAGTTATTTTATCTTAATTATTATACAAAATTTTTGACAGGAGTTTTAAAGAATGAATATACGGATGCATACCATAAGCTCATATATGACCTTGCGGACAGATTTAAAAATTGCTATGTTTTAGATTTGCGTAAATACGGACCTTCATATTAAAAATCTCTGCAACCTTAAAAAGTTGCAGAGATTTTTCTCTATCTGTTCATATAGTTATACAATATAGTTGCCGCCTCGGCACGGGTTATGTTATCATTAGGTCTTAAATATCCGCCGTCACCGCCGATGACCTTCATACCGCTGAGAATAGCGGCATATCCCAAAAGTTCGTCAGAAATTTCATCTCCATCTGCATACTCTATTTTAAATATTCCCTGAAGATTAGCTATTTCTTCCAAGCCATTCATTCTTATTATATATTTGAATGCCTCTCCTCTTTTAACCGAATTATCAGCCGAAATTTCGCCTTTTTCTATTATTCCGCTCCTCAAAGCACGGCTATATAACTGCTCAGTATCATAATTCAGACATTCCACATACCAGATGCCTGCCGCAAACAGTTTCAGCAGTTCCTCCTGGCTTATCTCATCATTAGGTGAAAAATACTCATCATTTAGTCCAATTCCCTTTTCTGCCAATCCCTTGATAGCACCTTCTGCCCAATGTCCTTCTATATCATTATACTCATACATATTTAAAGTCTTATGGGTTATGTCAAACTTTTCGCCCGTAAAAGCATCTATTTGTATATACTTATCGTCTAATGTATAGCACTGCTTATATACGCCGTCGGTCTTTATATATCTGAGCTCAATAGGATTAATCTTAAGCATAGCTTCATATGCATCATCTGCCGAGATTACAGTTTCGGGATTATCAAATACTGCATTTTCTTCGAAATCATAAAAATAGTTTACAATTTTTTTATCTTCGGTATCATATTCAATATATATCGAATCATCAATATATCTAATGCCGTTTACTGCTCTGCTGTACTTTTTAGTTACCAAAGCTCCATCTGTTTTTTCATAATCTTCGATATAATCTTTTCTATTTGCAGAAATAACATAATCTAAAAATTCATTAATTTTTGTATTGGCATTCTTTATGTCTGACTCTGATACATCTTTTTTATTGTTAATATTATAACTATTGGAATATCTGATTAACTCACCTGTCTTTGCATCAAGATACATTGATACAAAGACAGATTTATCCTCATTTTCCTTTTTCAGATTCAAGGACATATAATACCCATTGTTTTCCTTTCTTATGCCGGAATATGTTATCTTATATTCGTTGTCAAGTTCTATACCGGGTATCTGTTTCACACCTTCCAGGGCTTTTTCCTCGTCAATCAGACCCTCTATGTTTTTTATTTCGGCAAGCTCCTTGTCGGATAGCGTACTTCCTCCGCCGCCTGACGAACTACCAGTATCCTCACTTGCCTCAACCTTATCGTTACTGATGGGATATAGTTCGCTGTCTGTATCTTTTTCTACAATTTCGCCGTCAGATGCAAGTATATATCCAAACTCATTTTCCTTGCTTCTATACAACAAAGCAGTTTTAATACTCTCCGCATCTCTATAATTTCTGTTTATATCTTTGTATGCAAGTTCCACAGAAAACGCGTTTTTGTATGCCTTCTGATAATTTTCTATTGAGACTGTTACGTCTTCAAAATCTGTATCATAATCATAATTGATGCTGACATAATCTACACAAAATTCATCATCAAATTTTTTCACGCCAACTGATGTTGTATTATCCTCAACCAAAATTCCGTTGTGCATTCTGTTATAGACTATATCAACTCTGTCTGACAGCTCCTCATCTTCTTGAATTTCTCTCACCAGGCAGTCATTCTCATTTACAAATAACTCAGGTGCTAATTTGTGTATAAAGCTGTCCGCAAGCTCAACAGCATCTGCATATGTTATTTCTTGTGTTTTTTCAGTTATGTTTTGCATATCGTAATGGGTATAATATGATACTCTGCCTTTGCCGTCACATTGTATATATACATACTCACATTCATATTTATCATTCCAGGAGAGATTGTACAATTTATTGCCATCTTCAGAAAGGGTGTGAACTTCAAACTCACTCAATGTATCATCAACTTGCGCTTTCTGTTTTACGTTTATGACTATACTCTCTAAATCATACAACTCAACTTCTGCCCCATAGGCCACAAACATATTTAAAACCAATAATAAAGAAATAAATAACGCCGTAATTTTTCTTATTTTCATCTTACATTATCCTTTCTCTTTTGTAAATCTGTATAATTATATTATTGTAAAACGCGGAAAACTCTCCGCATAATCTAAAATAATATTTCTTAATGTGTCTGATTTTTCGGGACAATGTAGGCATCGTCCCCTACAAGAAACAATGAATAATTAATATTTAATAATTAATAATTATTGTGAATTTTCGCTCGTATGCGAAAATTATCCTGAATTATTCATTATTCATCATTCATTATTCATTATTAATTATCAACGATGTGGGCATCATCCCCTACATATGGGTGAAGGGCAATTATTCTATAAAATTGTTTCAGACCTACTCGGCTGTCTGTGTTTCTTCTTCTGCGGTTGTTTCGTCCTTTTCCTCGTCCTCATCTTCTTCCTCTTCTTCCTCTTCTACATCAACGCCAACACCAGCAACTGACGCCACGCTTATTTCATTATCAATCTCACTCGATTGAGCCTGTGACCCTCCTCCGCCGCTTGCCGCATTATCTTCTTGAGGCATATTTCTTGCAACCATTGGTGAACTGTTCTCAACCACTCCTGCCTGTGCAACAATTATATTTTTATCAAGGCTTTTATTGATTTCGGGCTCGGCCTCCGTTTGCTTACTTTCCGCACTATTGTTAACATTTTTCTTTTCTGATTTTTTTACTGAGTTTGTGTTTTTTCTCTCACTATCAGCCATCTCTTTGGAAGTTTCCTCGCTTGACATTGCGGTATCACTTGTATTTCCGTCATCACTTACTGCGTAATCTGAATTTTCACCCGTATTATCGCTTACATTTGCCACAATGTTGTTTGTGCCAAGATTATTTATCTTTGTGTATCCATAAGATATTCCTGCAATAAATACAACTGCCGCTAATACCGCACAGCAACGTCTGAATATAGAGAAGGTTGTTTTAACAGTATTTTTACTGCTTAAAACATTGTATAACATTCTTTCCTTACACGACTCAGACGGAGTAACCGCATCAAAGCCTTTATTTAAGTCATCAATTTTCATATTCATCCTCCTCAAGCAATAATTTAAGTTTCTCCCTGCCCTTAGCCATATGAGTTCTGACAGTTGAATGCTTTATGCCCAGCATATCCGATATTTCAAGAGTTGAATAGCCTTCATAATAATACAGATATAGGGGGACTCTGTACTTTTTATCAAGCTTCATCACTTGCTCCAACACTTCAGTTTGGTTCTTATCCTCGTAAGAACCTTCTTTTACCTCGTCAATAGGCGTTCGTTTTGAATAGAACCAATGCTTAAGCATATTTTTACATTCATTTTTTGCCGTCACAATGAGCCACGCTTTTACGTGTTCATCAGATGTAAACTTTTTTTCATAATTCATATATTTAATAAAGACGTTTTGGGTTGCGTCTTCTGTCTCGCTCTCGTTTTTCAGCATCATAAAGCACACCCTGTATACTGTGTCAACAAATTTATTGTATACATCGGTCACTTCAGCAGAAGACCTTATTGAATTATTCACCAAATGTCACCCCCAAAAACATTCTCATATATAATACAATTTTATATATCAAAATGTTTTAAATTTTTGAAAATTTTTTAAAATCAAAAACGACAATTAAAATTGCCGTTTTTATGTCCGTAATTTTATGATTATATAACAATTAAAGTGGCAAGTTTGCGATTGCATTAAGGCTTAAATCTGCGACAACACCATTTTCGTATTCGGCAAACGCCGCACAGCCAATCATTGCAGCATTGTCGGTACATAGCTTCATATTGGGAAAATAAAAACCCATTCCTGCCTCTGCCGCCTTGTTTTTGACACGCTCACGCAACGGAACATTTGCCGCAACTCCGCCTGCCAATGCCACCTTGTCCGCACCCGTAAGTTTTGCACATTCAATAAGGTGTTCTGACAGAACATCAACCACTGCCTCCTGAAAGGATGCGGCAATATCGTATTTATTGATTTCCTCACCCTTTTGTTCTGCATTATTTATATAATTTAGAACCGCAGTTTTCACACCGCTAAAGCTGAAGTCAAACCCTTTGTCCTTTAAGTTTACGCGAGGGAAGTGTATAGCCTCAGGGTTTCCCTTTTCGGCGGCTCTCTGTATAGCAGGCCCTCCCGGATAGCCAAATCCCAATACCCTTGAAACCTTGTCAAAGGCTTCTCCTGCGGCATCATCACGGGTTCTCGCTAATACCTCATATTCGGCATAGCCTTTTACGTTTACGATATGGCTATGTCCGCCTGATGCAACAAGGCAGATAAACGGAGGCTTAAGTTCAGGTGTTTCAATATAATTTGCAGAAATATGCCCCTTTATATGATGAACGGGTATAAGCGGCTTATTTAGTGCATACGCCAAGCCTTTGGCATAGGACACGCCTGCAAGCAAAGCGCCCACAAGCCCGGGACCGTATGTAACAGCAATAGCGTCTATTTCATCAAAGGATAATCCGCTTTCATACATAGCCTTGTCCACTACCGTACTTATATTTTCTATATGATTTCTTGATGCGATTTCAGGCACAACACCTCCATATAGTTTATGAAGTTCAATTTGTGTGTTAATCACATTTGATAATACGTTTGTGCGATTTTCCACAACAGCAGCCGCTGTTTCGTCGCACGAACTCTCTATCGCAAGTATTTTCATATAATCTACCTTTCCGATTTTTCCGATTTATAAATCTAATCCTTTGTCAAGTCAAGTGACATTAAGTACGCATCATACTTATTTTGATAGTAGCGTTTACGTACTCCGTCTGTTTTAAAGCCAAAGCTCTCATACAGCTTTATTGCCGATATGTTTGACTCCTTGACCTCAAGGCACAGCCTCTCGATTTTCTTTTCTTTGCATATATTTATCACAGTATCCAGCATCTTCCGTGCTATGCCCTCTCGGCGATAGTCGGGATGCACCGCAATGTTTGTAATATCGCCGTAGTCATACATCAGCCATACACCTGCATATGCAACAACCTCGCCGTTTTCTTCGTCGATACCCACAATGTAAACCGAGATATTGTTGTCGATTTCACTTTCAAACATTTTATAAGTCCACGGCGTATCAAAGCATATTTTTTCAAGCTCCCACACTCCGTCAATATTTTCCTTTGATAAAAGTTCAAACTTTATCATATTTTTTCTGCCACTTTCTCAATCATAGAATAAAGCATATCCCTGCAGTTTTTATAATCCTCCAAACTGCCTCCGAACGGGTCTGCAACATCTTGATTTTCGCCGATAAATTCAGCTATTGTATAAATCTTATCACTATCCCCAAAGGCATAGTTTAACGCCATTTTATGTGATGCAGACATCGTCAGTATCAAGTCTGCATTCTCAATCATATCCTTATTTATATTTTTGGATACGCGGTTTGAAATATCAATGTTGTATTCCTTTATTGCCTCTGCGGCATTGGTAGAAACTAAACTTCCGTCAGCATATACACCTGCCGACTCTCCTACGGCATTTATGTTTTTTTCTTTGCATATCTTGTTAAATATCGCCTCAGCCATAGGACTTCTGCAGGTGTTTCCCGTGCAAACAAACAGAACCTTTTTTGCATCTCCCTTTGACAGATTTATAATTTCGTTTCCTGCCGCACGATATAGTCTGTTTCTGACAGCACTCCACGCACCTTTATCTGCAATCTCAGGTGCGTATACTGTCATAATTCCCATTTTATCCATCTCTCGCAATGCCCAAAATAATTTATGCATTGCATCATACGGATTCTTTAAACTTCCCAATGAAATACACTTAACTCCGTCGATTTTAGGGAACTCATCAAACACAAGCATACCTATTACGGACAGGTCGGCTTTCGACTTTATAAAACACTCAACCTGCTCCCAATTACCTGCCAGAATAACAACATTTGCATTAGGTGCATAATGCTTGTACTTAAGCCCCGGCGATTTTGGCGTTTCATTTTCTTTAACCGAAACGCTTACCTCTACTTCACCCAGAACCTCCTCTAACTCCTCAAGGGTTACCGCTCCCGGTCTGTATAATATGGGTCTTTCACCGCTTAAATCAACAACAGTGGACTCAACACCATACTTACAGTCCTCGCCTTCTATTATCGCATCAACTCTGCCAACCATATCGTCTATGCAATGCTGTGCAGTTGTGGGGCTAGGCTTGCCCGAAAGATTGGCACTGGGAGCTGCTATGGGCATCCCTGCAAGCTCTATCAAACGGTTTGCAACTTGATTTACAGGCATTCTCACTGCAACAGTATCAAGTCCCGCAGTTGTTTCATATGGAACATTTTTACATTTCTTGAGAATAACTGTCAATGGTCCCGGCCAATATTTTCCCATTAACTGCTTTGCATTTTCAGGGACTTCCTCTGCTATGTCTTTTAACATATCAAGGGAACTGATATGAACTATCAAAGGATTGTCGGCAGGTCTGCCCTTTGCCTTAAAAATATTTTTTACAGCCTCAGGGTTTAATGCATCAGCACCGAGTCCATATACTGTTTCTGTGGGAAAAATAACATTGCCTCCGTCTTTTAGAATTTCCGCGGCAATTTTTAAACTTTCATCATCAGTTGTAAGCAGTTTTGTTTCCATAGATATAACCTTCTTTTGTTATCGTCGGTCTTTATACTTCGTCCGCCTGAGCCTTAAGCTTTTCACTTCTGTCGGTTGTAATCAGGGCATCTATTATTTCGTCAATATCACCATTCATAAATTGTTCAAGTTTGTATAGAGTCAGACCAATTCTGTGGTCGGTAATTCTGCCCTGTGGGAAGTTGTAAGTTCTTATTCTCTCACTTCTGTCCCCTGTACCAACCTGACTCTTTCTGTCAGCGGCAATTGACGCGTTTCTCTCCTGTTCCATCTTGTCGTATAATCTCGAACGCAACATCTTCATAGCAGATTCACGGTTTTTATGCTGTGAACGCTCGTCCTGACAAGCGACTACTATACCTGTTGGTATATGTGTTATTCTGATTGCCGACTCGGTTTTGTTGACGTGCTGACCGCCCGCTCCGCTGGAGCGATAAGTGTCTATCTGTAAATCATCAGGATTTATCTCAACCTCAACATCATCAACTTCGGGAAGAACGGCAACTGTTACTGTTGACGTGTGTATTCTTCCGCTTGACTCCGTTTCGGGAACACGCTGAACTCTGTGTACACCGCTCTCAAACTTCAGTCTGCTGTATGCGCCCTCACCCTCTATCATAAAGGTGACTTCCTTGATACCGCCTATTCCGATTTCGCTGATATTCAGAACCTCGGTTTTCCATCTTTTAGAGTCCGCATACATAGAATACATACGGAATAAGTCCCCCGCAAAGAGAGCCGCCTCATCACCGCCTGCTCCGCCGCGAATTTCAACAATAACATTCTTATCATCATTGGGGTCTTTAGGCAATAACAAAATCTTAAGTTCTTCTTCTATGCGTTCAATATTGACTTTAGCCTCTTTTACCTCTTCAACAAGCATCTCTTTGAACTCTTTATCCGTCTCAGGGTCATTCATCATAACTTCAGCATCGTCAATAGTGTTTTTATTCTGTTTATATTCTCTGTATTTCTCAACAATAGGCGTCATATCCGAATGTTCTTTGCAAAGTTTTCTCCAGGTTTCCTGGTCGGCTATAACCTCAGGGTCGCTTATTCTGTCAGCAAGTTTATCATATTGCTGTTCAATAAAAGAAAGTTTCTCAAACATATTTATATTCTCCTCTTACAGTTCTCCTCTTGATTTTGCAATAAGGTACGCATTGATAAATCCGTCAATATCGCCGTCCATAACAGCATTGATATTGCCTACCTCATAATTTGTCCTATGGTCCTTAACCATAGTATAAGGATGAAAAACATAAGAACGTATCTGGCTTCCCCAGCCTATGTCAAGCTGAACACCCTTTAAGTCCTCAATTTTCTCTTTCTGTTCACGCTCAGCAATTTCTATAAGTTTTGATTTCAGCATCTTCATAGCCATATCCTTATTTTTGTGCTGTGAACGCTCATTCTGGCAAGTAACCACAACTCCTGTCGGAATATGTGTTATTCTGATCGCCGACTCTGTTTTATTGATATGCTGACCGCCTGCACCACTTGAGCGATAGGTGTCTATCTTCAAATCATCAGGATTTATCTCAACATCAATATCGTTATCAATCTCAGGCATAACCTCAGCCGATGCAAAAGACGTATGTCTTCTTGCGGCAGAGTCAAAAGGCGAAATTCTCACAAGTCTGTGTACGCCTTTTTCGGATTTGGCATACCCGTATGCATTAAGCCCCTCAACAAGAAAGGTAATACTTTTAAGTCCTGCTTCCTCGCCGTCAAGAAAGTCTATGGTTTCGGTTTTGAACCCACGTCTTTCTGCCCAATGGGTATACATACGATAGAGCATCTCACACCAATCCTGCGCCTCGGTTCCGCCTGCACCTGCGTGCAATGTTATAATGGCATTATTCTTATCATACTTGCCCGATAACATTGTTTCAAGTTTCATATCCTCAAGGGTGGTGGCAAGATTATTATAACCCGTTTTAACTTCGTCTAAAACGCTCTCGTCAGACTCCTCTATTGCAAGCTCAACAAGTGTGCTTAAATCCTCCCAATCGGACTTTAGCTTAGAATATTTCTCCAACCTGTCACGGCGGCCCTTTATCTGTTGCAGAATTTTACCTGCCGCCTCCATATCGTCATAGAAGTCGTGTGCCATACTTTTTTCTTCAAGCTCTTTAAGCTCGGCCTCTGTCTTTTCTATGCTAAAGTGAATCCCTCAAATCTGTTATATCCTTTTCCATACCTTCAAGACCTGACTTGTACTCGTCAAAAGCTATCACATTATCACATCCTTAACTTAAATCATTATCAATTAATTGTTCGCTTCGTCCTTGCCAAGACAGCAATTCTTATATTTCTTTCCGCTGCCGCAGGGACAAGGCTCATTTCTGCCAATCTTAACAACTTTACGTACAGGTTTTTTTGCAACAGTTCCGTCACCGCCTAAGTTTTCAGCAACAGGCTTTGCAACCTGAACCCTCTCTATTTTGTTCTGAGGAACAACGTGGAAAAGGAGCTTGACTGTATCTTCTTTGATATTGCTAATCATCTCATCAAACATATCCATTGCCTCAAACTTATATTCCACAACCGGATCCCTTTGTGCATAAGCACGGAGGTTGATGCCCTGTCTTAACTGTTCCATATTGTCAATGTGTTCCATCCACTTCTCGTCAACAACTCTGAGGAGAATAACACGTTCCACATCTCTCATTGCATCGCCAAACTCTGCCTCTTTTTCAGCATATTTAGCATCTATATATTCCATAAGTCTCTCTTTAAGACTTTCGGCAGTAGTATGGTCAATCTCATTATCACTGATTTCAAAAGCATCACCTAAGTCACCGAATATAGCGTTGATGTTTTCTTTCATTGTCGCCCAATCCCATTCCTCAGGAACATTAGATGCTGCCGAATATCTGGCTATTATCTCAGCAACGGTATCATTAACCATATTCATAATATAATCACGCATATTCTCGCCGTCAAGCACGCGATCACGCTGTTCGTATATCATTTCTCTCTGCTGATTGTTTACGTCATCATACTGCAAAACGTGCTTTCTGATATCAAAGTTTCTGCCCTCAACACGTTGCTGTGCAGTTTCGATAGCATTGCTCAGCATCTTGCTTTCAATTGCCTCGTTTTCTTCAAAGCCGAAGGTATCCATAACTTTATTGATACGCTCAGGTGCAAACAATCTCATCAAATCGTCCTCAAGTGACAGATAGAAACGTGAACGTCCCTCATCACCCTGACGTCCGCTTCGACCGCGAAGCTGATTGTCAATACGTCTGCTTTCGTGTCTTTCCGTACCTATTATATACAGACCGCCTGCGGCTAAAACTTCCTCTTGTTCAGGCTTTATCTCCTCTTTGAATTTATCGTGCAACTCTTTATATACGGCACGTGCATTTATGATTTCCTCATTATCCGTGTCCGCAAAGCCTGTCGCCTGAACAATCAATTCATCAGAAAAGCCCTGCTTTACCATCTCAGCCTTTGCCATAAACTCAGCATTACCGCCAAGCACAATATCCGTACCACGACCTGCCATATTTGTAGCAATTGTTACTGCACCCTTTTTACCTGCCTGTGCAACTATTTCAGCCTCTTTATCGTGGAATTTGGCATTTAACACCTTATGCTCAATTCCTCGTTTCTTCAGCATCTTGCTCAAAAGTTCCGACTTTTCGATAGAAACTGTACCTATCAAAACAGGCTGACCCTTTTCGTGCGCCTTAACTATTTCATCTATTACAGCATTGAACTTGGCAAGCTCTGTCTTATAGATGCTGTCAGGTAAATCCTCACGTGCCATTGGCTTATTGGTGGGGATAACAACAACATCAAGTCTGTATATTTCCTGGAACTCGTCTTCTTCCGTCTGTGCTGTACCTGTCATACCTGACAGCTTGTGATATAATCTAAAGAAGTTCTGAAAGGTAATCGTCGCAAGAGTTTTGCTCTCATTCTCTACCTTTACTCCCTCTTTTGCCTCAATAGCCTGATGCAAGCCGTCGCTGTAACGTCTGCCGAACATCATACGGCCCGTAAACTCATCGACGATTATAACCTCTCCGTCTTTTACAACGTAATCCTTATCTCTTTTCATAACACCAATCGCCTTAATAGCCTGGTTAATATGATGAGAAATCGTCATATTATCAGGGTCGGTGAGGTTTTCAATATTAAACGCTGCCTCTGCCTTTTTAATGCCGCTTGGGGTTAAAATAGCAGTGTGTGCTTTCTCGTCAACAATATAATCATAATCATCATACTGTTTTTCGTCCTCAACCTCTGTCTTTGAATCAGTTTCAACAACCTTTGTATATTTCAAGGTCTTTGCAAAGCGGTCAGCCTGTGTATATAAATCGGTTGACTTATCACCCATACCCGAAATTATAAGCGGAGTTCTTGCCTCGTCTATCAAGATACTGTCCACCTCATCCACAATAGCAAAGGCGTGACCTCTCTGTACCTTATCATCTTTGTATATAACCATATTATCACGAAGGTAGTCAAAGCCCATCTCGTTATTTGTGCCATAGGTAATATCGGCGGCATATGCCTCCTTTCTCTGCTTGTTATCCTTTTCGTGTATAACAAGACCAACACTTAAACCTAAGAAGTTATACAGCTTGCCCATCCACTCGCTATCACGCTTTGCAAGATAATCGTTTACAGTTACAATGTGGACACCCTCACCTGTCAATGCGTTAAGGTAAGCAGGCAACGTAGCAACAAGAGTTTTACCTTCACCTGTTTTCATCTCGGCAATTCTGCCTTGGTGCAGAACAATTCCGCCCACAATCTGAACGTAAAAGTGTTTCATTCCCAAAACACGCATAGATGCCTCTCTGCACACCGCAAATGCCTCAGGCAGAATATCGTCTGTTGTTTCACCGTTTTTCAATCTATTTTTAAATTCATCCGTCATAGCACGAAGTTCGGCATCTGTCTTTTTCTGCATTTCATCATCATATGCCATAACCTTATCTGCTATCGGATAAACTTTTTTAAGCTCTCGGTCACTGTAAGTACCGATAACTTTTTCTATCATACTTTTAAAGCTCATATATTATCATTCCTCTCAGAATATTCAATCATTTCTATTGTAACACTTTTACGGCTTATTTGCAAGAAAAATATTGTATCTTTATGTGATTTTGCGTTACACGTATGTAATATTATTGTATTATATTTTTAACGTGACAAGATTTTTTATAATGCTATAATATTATTAAGAACATTTATTATTTTATGGAGGCGGATTTAATTGCCTGTGCGATATTTTCCTCCCTTTGGTCGGAAACGCACATGGGCACAATAATCTCTTATCATTCCTTGCCCTGCGGATAAGAGAAATTTAATTACTATTTGT
>CACYTW010000041.1:0-12835 GCA_902777435.1 uncultured Ruminococcus sp.
CAAGTTTTGGGAAGACCTGAAGAAACCGAATACTTCAATGACATAAAGGGAATAAAAGACTTGATGAAGGAATACGGCATTGAGGATAAGTCCCTTGTATATTCCGAGTATGGTTGGACCTCAGCCCCCCAATTTGTTTCGGAGGATGAACAGGCACGCTACAGTGTAAGATCCTCGGCGCTTTCTTATGATTGGATGGATATGAATATTTGGTATGTTTCAATCGAAAAGGTAGACTTAACATCGCTATCCGAGTTACACTTCGGTATGTTAAGAGGCTGGACCGGTCAGGAGATAAACTACGAGCCAAAGCCCGTATATCGTGCAATGTCAAACTACAATGCGATAATGGCAGAAACCGAAAGCAACGGTCAGCAAAAGATACTTGATGACGGCGGCTACATATGTAAGTTTAAAGACAAAGCCGGTCAAGATATCTATATGATATGGAAGGTAAGAGATACCGCAGACCTTACCCTTGATATCGGAGCAGAGGGTGCCGTACTTGTTGATATGTACGGTAACGAAACTGAAGTTAAAGCAGAAAACAATACGGTTCAGCTTGCGGTATCGGAGGATCCCATATATTTGATAGGTAACTTCTCAAAATGTGAGGAGATTAAGGATGCCGAGCAGATTAAGGTTTTGGAAAAGACAGTTGAAACCACACTTTCAGATTCTGCCGAAATAAATATATTCGGCGGAAAGGATAAGTACAGCATAGAGCCTGAACTGCCTGAGAATATTACACTTTCAGGGGAGGCGAAGTTTACAAACGGCAGAGCTTCAGTTAAGTTTATTACGGGAAGCAATCCTCAAACTGCAGAGCAAATAAAGATAAACGTTAAAAACCAAGAGGGCGACATAGTTTACACAAAGACCCTGGATGTCAATTATAGCACATCGGCTTCCTATGACTTTACCGTAAAGTATTATAAAAGTGGAAGATGGCAAGGGGCACTGAAGATTACTAATAATAAAACAGAAAATCCCATAACAGGAACCTTTGTGGTAAAAGAGCCTGAGGAGATTGCAAAATCTGTGGGAACTCAGTCAATAGGTAATATTGCTCCTAAGCAAACAGAGCTTCTTATGTTTAATATTCCTAAGGAAATATCAAGCGGAAATTTAGATATTAGAGGAGTTTTGAAGCTTAGCACAGGCGAGGAAATTAATATAGAGTCAACGACATATTTTACAAGCCTTATGCCCATACCGAAAGAGCCCAAAATAGACGGCAAAATCGAGGTCGGCGAGTACAACACAAACGCACCCGTTAGAATCGATAAAGACTATATGGTTCAACAGATTACCGAATGGGGCGGTGTAAATGATGCAAGCGCAACGGCGTATATAAACTACGATAAGGATTACTTCTATCTGGCGGCGGTTGCAACCGATAACGTTTTGGGCGATAATGACGAGCAAAAACGCATCTGGGCGAATGACAGCATTCAGTTTGCCTTCGCAAATGAAAATGTCAGCGGAAGTAAAATAACCGAAATCGGTATCGGCTTAGTAAACGGAGTGCCGTCTATCGAAAGGTACAGCTTTATGGGAACAAAGGAAAACATTATGTTCCTTGAGGCGGAGGAAAAGGAAGGCTTTAACAAGGATACGGAGCTTCAGATTGTAAGAAGCGGAAATAAAACCTATTACGAGCTAAAGCTCTCATGGGAGGATATCTATGCAACTGCCGATGACTTTAATCGCAAAAATATTTACTTCTCTATCATATTAAATGATAACGACGGAAGCGGAAGAAGAGGATGGCTTGAGTTCTGTCCGGGTATAGGCGGATCTAAGAATGCTATGCTGTTTTCTAAGGTAGCAGTCGGCAAAAAATAAACTGCTATATATTATAAACTGTCAAATAATAAATTGTAAAAATATTAAAAAAACAAATAAAATAAATTTTTTAACGGAGGTATGTAATATGAAAACATTAAAAAAATGTATTGCGATTTTATCGGCGGTAACAATGCTTGCAACAAGCGCACCTATGGTTTTTGCGGCAAAAACTTCACCTGCAGAGGGTGTAGCCAATACACAAATTGGTTATAATAACTATGACAGCATGACAGAAAGTACAAACCCGGATCAATACAACGGTACTCCTTGGATTAATAAACTTTCCACCGGTACAGTAACCGCGACAGGAGATACAGCGCATCCTGTTGCTGTTAAATTGAATGTTAATGACAATGGTGCTTCTCATAATTGGTATAACACATTCAACGACTATTATACTGCTGCGCATGAAGAACCTGAAGTATATTCTGCGAGTGCTATGATTAAGATGCCTGCAGGTAATAAAGCAGGCTATGAGTTTGTTTTAAGTGGAATTGGATATCGTTTTTTTGTACAAAAGGATGGACGATTGACAAATGGTACAGAGGGCGCGGAGGTTGTGAACAATATTACTCTCACACCCAATGCTTGGCATAAGCTTTCAATCGTTTGCGACAGACCAAATACATCCGTAAAGGTTTATATTGACGGAAAGCAAGCCTTCAACTATAAATCGAGCAATGTTTCGAGCGAAAATTATTTTATGAAGCTTGTTCAGATTGTTAACTATAAATCGTTAAATGACACAGGTGCAAGTAGTGCAGAATCCGGACTTTATATGGATGATTTAAGTCTTGATAAGGTAGTTGACGGCGCATTTTACGGAAGTGCTGTTGTTAATGACAATAATATAACTGTAACATTGTCAGAAGCTCCCGGTGCATTGGCAACAAACGCTATTTCGGTTAAAAAGGCAGATGGCACAGCTGTTACAACAGGAGCTATAACTGTATCGGGAAAGACAATTACAATCCCCATAACAAGAGAAATGGCTACAGAGTATGTAGTTTGCCTCCCTGCTGATTTAACAAGCACAAGCGGAAACAAAATTTATTCACCTGAAATCTTCGTAAATTCAGGAATTAAGTCAACCGACAAAATAGTTGTAATTGATGAGAATTTTGAAGGCGGTACATATAATAATAATGCTTTACCGACGAACTTTTATAGAAACGCATCATATATAGATGTATATACTGCGTATAAAAATGATGTCGGCGAAAATGTAGCAGATACTGCACCTGCTGATATGACAGGTTATAGCAAAGTGCTTGCAGTAAAACAAACAGCATGGGGTGATACCTGGTGCCATATAAAATTCCCAAGAACAATCGTAGACGATTGGACAATGGAATTTGACTTTATGATGAACGGAATAGGTGATGCTAACAATAAGGTTGACAACAAATACGATGCTTTAGGTTGGGCACTTTGTCCGATTGCAGGCGATACGAATATTAGTTTTAATAGCAGTACAGTTACCTATCCGAATGGAACACCCGGAACGCAGAATCTTATGCCAATATTTGGTATGACAGTGGGCAAGATGCTTGGTGAGCCTAACTGGAGTTCGCCAGACAGTAATGACAATACTTTGTACAATGGATCATCACAAGGCTCAACGAGTTACCCCGGTACACAAAGACAAGCTATGGATATAGACAAATGGTATCATGTAAAATTGGATTTTAATGCAGGAAGCTATAAAGCAACAAAATGTAATGCGACAGTAACTACCTCGGATGGTACGTCCTTCCTAAACGGGGAATGGAGGCTTCCCATAAATATGAATAATCCTAACACATTTGGATATCAGTTTAACGGTGTAATGTTTAGAATGCCGTGGCAGGCAGGAGGAAACACCATGTACCTTGATAATGTAAAGGTTACAACACAGAAACTGACAGACCATAAGGTTAAGACGGTTACATTGACAGATATGGAAAATGAAGAATTCGGTGCAGTGTCACAAGCTTCTGATATGGTAACAAAAGCAAAGATAGAATTTACAACAGGAACAGGGGCAAATGTAATAGATACATCAACTGTAAATACAAGCACTGTAAAGGTTACAGACAAAAATGGTGATCCGGTAGCGTTTACTTTAGGAGAATACAATACAACAAACAACTCGGTTGAGCTTACATTTGAAAAAATGCTGACTGTAGGAGAAACATATACTCTCACGGTTAAGGGTGTTAAAGCTCAGGAATATGCTGCTCCATGGGGAAAAGGAAAGAATATGTTTGAGCTTCTTCCTTACACGGCACAGATTAATGTTGTAGATAAGGGTGAATACAAAGTGGTTGCCTTTAAAATAGTAGACGCAGAGGGAAACCCTGTTGAAACTTTAACAACAGGTAATGTGAACATTAAGGCAACAATCAAGAACACATCAGGTAAGGATGAGTCATTTGATATGATATTAGCTTCATATGACAAAACAACAAAGGAATTTAAGAACGTATCAAGAGAGACTAAGACCGCTGAAAACGGAACTTATACAACATACACATTAGAAACAAAATTGTCTGTTGATGCTGCAACTGATGAAGTAAAAGGATTCTTGTGGGAAGGTATGAAGAGCTTAAGGCCTTTAACTACCGAAATAAGCAAATAAATTAAACTATGCAGGGCTGTTGCAGCGGGGTCGTTGCATTCTATGCAACGACCCCTGCTAATTAAATTATTCTTCAGAAAGGACAAAATCTATGAATAAAGCATTTAAAAAAGGCATTACACTGTTGCTCTCGGCAGCTTTAGTTTTGTCATCCTTAATGATTGCAAATGCTGCGGTAGAGCCACCGACAGGTTCCGGAACTCTTTTGGCATTCCAGGATTTTGAAGGTTCAAAATCGCCAAATGATGCAAGCCAGGATATTTATCTTACCGGAGGAAGCTCTATTACAGAGGAAAACGGCAATAAAATGGCAGTAGGAAAGAGTTATTCGGGTAATGATGTCATGGGTGAGGCAGGCAGAGTTATGCTTGCTAAAGGTATTTTTGACGGCAACCCTGACAAAGTTCTTCTAAGCTTAGATATGAAGCTTTTGTTTCCCGAGCCTATTCGTTTTTATATACAAAATCAATCGGGCAACATGGTGGGCTACTTTATCTATACAAAGAACGGAAAGATTGCATTTATGAAAAGTGCGTCGTTACCCGGTATAGATTTATCTCCGTCAGGCGATACTTCAGCATATTCTGTAACTGATTATGAGATTGATGTATGGACATCAATTGATATGATATTTGATACAAAGAAGGGAACAATAAGCTATTATGCTGACAGTGTTCATATGTGCGATGTCGATATGCCATCAGGCACAGGTTCATATCCTAAGATGTTTTTAGGACAGATGAATCCAACCTCTACAAGCGAAAATTATTTGTGCGTGGATAATGTAAGTGTTACCGTGCCGTCGGAGAATTCTTTTTATGCGACGGCAAGTCTTGGCGACGGCGAAATTAAAATTAACCTGTCCGAAACACCTGTTATGACAGATCTTTCGGGGATTGAGGTCAGAAATACCGAAAACGGCAAAGTGCTTTCAACCTCATCGGCAAGCTTAGAGGGTAAACAAATCACAATTCCTTATACAGGTGAGTTGGCAAGCTCCACAGAGTACAGAGTTTTATTACCCTCAGATTTAAAATCAGTAGCAGGAAACACCCTTTATTCAAATGACATATATTTCATCTCATCTGTAAAAGGCGGGGCAGATAAACTTGATTTTGTTGACGATTTTGAAGCCTATGAAAACGTCGATGAAAAAAAAGTATTTACAGAGCCGGACGGCTGGTATGCATACAAGCACAGTGCAGGTGTAAGCAGACTTCAAAAGTACACCGATGAATCACATAATGGCTTTTTGGCATATTCCGGAGGTTGGTCGAACACAATGGTTACAAGAAACTTCGGCATCCCTATGACAAGCGAGTTTACCGTAAGCTTTGATGTAAATCCGTTGGCATTTAATAACTACCTTGAGGGTGAAGTCCCTGACGGGGTAAGAGATAAGATTTATAATTGCCTTCAGAGTGAACTGCACCGTACTGCGGATGAAATGAGCCAAAACCTTCAAATCCATGTAGGCTCCACATTTGCTGAAGAAAATCCCGATTCCGGTGTCGGCGGAAGCCCTAAGGTTATGGAGCTTTTCGGAAACAGACTCGGATTCAATAAAGGTGTAGACGGCGATTATGTTGAGGTTGAAAATGGAAAATGGTATAATGTAAGCCTGACGTTTAATCCCGAAGTAAACAAGGTAAGCGGTGTTATAACCCCCGAGGGCGGAGAGCCTAATGATATCGGAACAACTACATTGCCTTCTAACTTAACCAATGGTACTGCGTCAAGATTGGCATTCTATATTCCGTATCATGTTTATGTAGGATTGCAGGAAAACGGCGGTACGACTGGTCAGTTATCCTATGAAGAAAACGGAGAAACAAAAACCTACAATCATAGTAATTCATCTAAGTTTGCCATTGATAACTTTAAGGTTACATACAAGGCACCTGAGTTGAAGATAAACCAAATCCGTCTGTACGATGTATTCGGCGAAGACTTCGGACCCTTGCAGGAAACAAACTCAATGGTTAAAACCGCAAAGATATACTTCTCAGAAGATATAGCAGAAGAATATATAAACGATTCAAATATCCTTGTTACAGACGGAGCAGGCAAGTCTTACGGATTTGAATTAATAAGCTATGATGCAGAAAGCTATGTTGCAGAAATTAAGTTTGATGACTTTTTACGCAGAGGTCAAAGCTACACTGTAAGTGCAATCGATATAGCCTCTTCGGACGGTAAGAGCGTAGTAAAGGAATATAACACAACCTTTAGTATGACATCTGATACTGTTTTTAAATATGAGTTCGACAAGACAATAGATAGTATGGGTGAAGAGGTCACGGGAAAATTAAGCGGCTCTAACACTCTTTACGCAGAGGGTTATGCGGTAAACACAACAGACGATGATGAAGAACTTGATATTAGCGTTGCGGCATACAAAGACAGCGAAACCGGAACACAGATGCTTAAGTTAAACGAAGCATTAATTGATGCTTCTGCACCCTCTTACACTCAAGTTGACAATGCTACTAATCCTATCTCGATCTATGTAGATAGCATCGACTACTATGCAAAAACCTTTGTTGTAAATCCGTCGGATTACACAAGCGCAGCAAATGCCACAGCTAAGCAAAGTGCAGACTACAAGCTTTATGCAGAGATTGATGCAAAAGCAGGTAATAAGCTTTACATAAAGGTAAGTGACACAAAGGGAAATGTTGTATACAAGGATGTTAAAGTGCCGGAAAATGATGGTACCTTCGGCTTCAACATTATTGTTCCCGACACAACCTTAACGGATTCTTACACTGCAACAGTTTATAACGATGCAGATATGACAGTAAGTGAGGTAAGGTTTGCTTATTCAAATCCTACTGATAAGCAAATAGCAGTCACAGATATAAATCGAGCAGAGGGAGATGCCGAAACTGTCAAGGGTATTATAAAAGCAAAGTATCTTGCACTGGGAATATCACAGGATATCTTTGATAATATGTCTGTTTCTAAGGTGGTAGAGCTTTTGGGTAATACTTCACTTACCATTGATAATGTATCGAAGGTGCTTAATAATCTTGCGGCAATCACAATTGTTGATGGGGGCAAGACGGAGAACCTGTTCGACTATACTGATGCGTTAAGACTTGACGAAAGTGATATTAAGGGACTATACACTAAAGGTTATGTAACAGAGGCCGTAGAAAAAGAGATTACCGAAGCCTTAAAAGGCAGTAACTTTGAATCGCTTGATAAATTCTATGACAGCTTAAACGAACAATTCGTTTTGTCGGTTGTCAAAAATGCAGACGGTTACGGCAATGCAAAGGAAGTAATCGAGAGGTTTAAGGATGAAATCGTAGGTAACAAAAATCTCTCGGATAAGACTTATATCTACATTGCAAATAAATCCTTCGACAGCTTCGAAAAGTTAGGCGACGCCTTGATAAAATACGAAAATAGCATAAGTAGTAACAACAAGCCCTCCGGCGGCGGAGGCGGAACATCGCCCAACCTTCCCAATACGATACAGGTGGAAAATTCTGAAAACACTTCAGGCGATGCCTACACAGGCAACAAAGAGATAAATGTAAGCATCTTTGATGACATAGAAGATGTTACATGGGCTAAGAGTGCGATAATCTACCTTGCAGAGCAGGGGATAATATCAGGAAAGAGCGACAAAGTATTTGCACCGAATGACAATGTTAATCGCGAAGAGCTTGCTAAAATATTAGTAGGCGCATTCTTAGAGGATGCAATTGACGGCGAAATCAACTTTGATGATGTAGATTTATCAGCGTGGTATGCACCCTATATCAAAAAGGCATACGGAGCAGGTATTGTGAACGGATATAATGAAGCTACCTTCGGTATAGGCGACAATGTAACCCGTGAGGATATGGCTGTTATGATTTACAATGCTGCTAAATGGGCAGGCATGGCTTTTGAAACAAAGGAATTTGAAACATTCTCAGATGATAACGAAATTTCAGATTATGCAAAAGAAGCTGTATATACCTTGAGAAACGAGGGCGTTATAAACGGTGTTGACCGTTCCACATTTGCCCCGAAGGAGCCTGCAACAAGAGCACAGGCTGCAAAAATAATCTACAGCTTACTCATGTTTTAAGAAAGGAGAGTTTGCATGAAAAAATTAGTAAGTATTATTTTAAGTTTAGTTATAGTTTTCGGTATGACTGCTCCTTTCAAAGCTGCGGCAAACGAAGGCTCAGAAAGCGAATACAGTGAGGCGATTGACTTTCTTACAAGCATAGGTGTTGTAGATGGAGTTGACGATACAACAATAGCCGATCCTGTTTCAAGAGAGGACTTTGCGGTTTATCTTGCAAACCTATTGGGCGTAGACACAAAGCTCGTAACCGAACAACGATATTTCACAGATTTATCAATGACAAGTTATGGTACATTTGCAGTAAATTCATTGGTTGACCTTGGTATTGTCAGCCTTTCATCCGAGCGAAAGTTCAGACCCGATGATCCCGTTACATTATCGGAATGTGCAAAGATGATCTGTATTGCAACAGGATATAAGCATTATGCAGAGGCTAACGGCGGTTATCCTTTAGGCTATGTGAGTACATTAAGAAGATCAAATGTTTTGACTAATGTAAAAAATTCCGAGGCAGTAACATTTGAAGAAGCGGCAGAAATGCTCTACAAAGCGGCGCAGCTTAGCATCAGTGAGATTACAGTTCTTGGTGATAAAAATAAGTACAGCAACAAGGAAGGCAACACCTTGCTCAGCCTATATCACAGCATTTACTTTGATGAGGGAACCGTAACTTCGGTATGCGGACAGTCTTTAAGTAAGATGACTGCTGACTTTGAAGATATGTATATTGACGGAGAAAAGTTTTCGTCAAGCGACAGAGCGCGAGATATTGAAATTCTGGGTGAATATATAAAATACTTCTATAAGCTTGACAGCAAAACCGATGAAAAGACAGTTTTATATACAATCAAAAAAGCTAAGGCTGAAACAATTAAAATCTCCATAGATGATTTTGAGGATTATGTAGGTGGAAAGCTAACTTACTACGGTGGGAGCGACGGAAATAAAAAATTTGAAAAGAGTGTTAATAACCCAAACATCATTTATAACGGCTATCCTATAGATTCCGAAGTTGCAAAGATGTTTGAAAATCTTAACAAGGGTTATATTTTCCTAAAAGACGCTGACAGCAATGGCGTATATGATACGATTATAGTTAATGATTATACAAACTTTGTTGTAAACTTCATAGATAAAGAAATGAAAGTTATATACAACAAATTAAATTCATTAGATCGTGTTGATTATTCGGAATTTGAAACAGTAGTGCTTTTTGATGAAGATTACAATGTTGTGGAATTAGATGATATTAATGTCACAAATGTTTTGTCGGTTGCCAAATCAAAAGAGGGAGCAGTATTAACGGCTATTCGCTCAAATACTATCTTCAATGGTGTGCTTGATAGCAAAAATACTATTAATGATGACACCTATGTACAGATAAACGGAAAAGAATATCAGATAGAAAAGTCTTATCGTAATAAATTTTCCGAGCAGACTGTAATTGGGCAGAACTACTACTATTCAGTTGATTTCTTAGGTAATATAGCTTATGTTGATAATGTTGCCGAGGATACAATGAATTATGGTTATATAATTAAAGGCGCGATGTCAAATGAGGTATTTTCCGGCACTGTATTATTGAAAATGCTTACACAGGACGGAGCTGTAGGACAATATACATTGGCCGAAAGAGTAAAGATTGACGGTGAGCTCTACAAGGAAGGAAGCAAAGCATATGGTGCATTAGTCAGCGTAGGCAACGGACAGTTAAAGGATATATTGGTAAGATACATCCTTGACGACGCAGGCTTAATAAAAGAAATTGATACTCCATATCTTAATGCCGACACCGAAAGTGATAAAAACTCTTTGACTCCTATATACGGTAATGACTTCAGTGCACAATATGCCCGCGGAAACAGATTAGGTTTGAAAACATATACAAATAGTGATACATTAGTTTTTGGTATGCCAAGCACATCAGTATGGGGCGATGAGGCGAGAGAGAACGAATATATTGTTAACAAGAATGTTGGTAATGATGCGTTGTATACCTGTAATGTTTATACTACAAATACTATAAATGAGTACTGCAATGTAGTTGTTTATAAGTATGAGTATTCAAATCTGAGTGCAAATAACTTAAATAAAGCTACTTTTATGGTAAGCTCTATAAACAGTTGTGTCAATGCGGAAGGAGTGGTTGTACGCAAACTCTGCGGTTACTTGTCAGGTACCTATTATGAGTATGAAATTGATGATGCAATCAATCTTGGCGATATTGAGAGGGGTGACCTTGTACAGCTTCATTTTGATGTAAACAACAATATAATACCATCATATACTACTGCTGAGGCTGATGTAGTTGTTCTTTATGACTACAGCAAATATAAGGGTGGCAGACCCACTGATACAACTGTATGGAAGGGAATTATCGAGGGAGGCCCATGTTATTTAGCAAAAGGTGCTGCTTCCTACAACGGTTATTATGCAAGAATGCAGTTGTCATTCGGATATGCTAACAGCAAAGCGGGCAATATGATTAAGATAGGCTATACAAGCGGTGAAAATTTTGATGAAATTTTCGATACAAAGTCTGTAAAGGTAACAGTCTTTGATAAGTCGCTAAGGGGTGATGCACAGGTATATGTAGGCACAATTGATGATATTTTAGATTATGAAAGTACCGGTAATGAATGTTCGTCTGTAATTATTCATACAAGAGATTGTGACCCGAAATCACTTATAGTTTATAAATAAACAAAATAGTGCACCGGGAGTTTATTACCCCCAGTGCATTTTTTGTGAAGGAGGATAAAGATAAAGATGAAGATGAAGATGAAGAAGGTATCTTGGATATTAATGCTTTCAATTCTTTTGTCAGTTGTGAATATACCGATAATTAATGCAGAAGGCGAAGCTGTTACCATTACCTCTTATACCGATAATACAGGTAATATTTTCTTTAATAATGAAGCGATAGTTATGACCTTTAATTTTGCAAATAACACCGATAAGGCAATTTCGGACACTGTAACCTATCAGGTGTACAAGCTTGATGAAGAAAATCAGCCACAAGCTTTTGCCGAGCCTATGGTAAAGGAATTATCCATAGATGCAAACGGTACGGCAGTGCAAAAAGTAAACCTTCCGGCAGACGATTTCGGACTGTACAGCGTCACCGTGATTTTGACAACACTGACAGATATTTCATATGAAACAGAGTTTTCTAAATCTGTTAAAAGCAATATGCTAAATTATAGTCTTGGTGTAACAGCCCATTTAACCGATGAGGAAGAGGAGGTTATAAAGACTCGGCTTGATTTACTGGAAAATTCAGGAATGGGACTTGTTCGCACCGATTTCCCTTGGCCCGGATATGAAAGCTGGGATGTGAATAAGAAGGGCGAGTTTGATTTGACACATAGAAAATTAGATATAATTTTGCGTGAAATTACGGAAAGAGATATGGATCTGCTCCCAATTTTAGGGACATCGCATCCATCATATATAACAGCGGATTATAATACATGGGTAAAGTACAGGGCAGGTGTATACTTGGATGAAGAAAATATTGATGCATACAAAAATTTTTTGGTTCACCTGCTAAATGAACCTGCTTTTAAAGCTGCGAACATAACTAAGGTAGAAATACAAAATGAGCCTGATTTGAAAAGCCTTTATAAATATCGAGTGTTATCAAATGAAGTTAGGTCATCAGATGAGAATGTTATCGAAGACTATAAGTTTAAAGGCAGGCTTATGGCAAACATATATAAGACTTCCTATACCACAATAAAAGAAATAGACCCTGCTATACAAGTTGGTATCGGTTCGCTTTCGGGAAATTATTACATGGACAACGTAAAAAGATTTACAGACGCTTTCTTAAATGAATTTAAAGGTGTAAAATACTTTGACACATTTTCTCTTCATCCGTATATTTCAATGATGTCAGTTAATAGAAATCCGGAATCGCCTGAGGAATCGGTTAACGACCTTACTGATTATTACAGAGATTTGTTAAGCGGAAAAGAACCGGGTATATATACCAATAACACCTATAATTTTGGTGATAACGAGCTTTGGCACACAGAATTCGGCTGGTGGAAAAACAATACAATAAATGAATTTATGCAGGGCGTAAAGACAATAAGACAGTATGCATATGCTTATGCCCACGCTAATAATGATAAATTCTATATATATAATTTCATGAATTCGGGCTTAGATGAATCAAATGCGGAACACAATTTCGGCATGGTAAAAAATGTTGAGTATAAAGTTCCTTATGCCGCAAAGTATACATATCTTCAATATGCAAACTTAAA